>JACMLV010000022.1 GCA_014379395.1 Burkholderiaceae bacterium | reverse complement strand
GGAGCAATTACCTTCCGACGCGCTGCCCGACGGCTTGCATCTGAACCTCCTGTCCCACACTTTTTCCGAGCGCGATAAGGCGCGCGATGTACATGGGTTCGTCTCGCTGCAGCGAAAGCAGCAGGGAGTTAAAAAAATAATGCTGGCGGACCAGATACGTGAGAAGGGGCGCGCTTGCGAGGAAATGCGCGCTCTGCCTAGAGGAAAGATCGATTATCCCCTACCCCATTTGACAGGATTTCACGGTAGCCCTGGGCGATGACGGATCGTACAGTTCCGGGCGTGATGTCGGACACGTACGCCATGTTGGGTGCAGGCGGATTGAATTGCCTGTTCAGCACATTGGCGGCGACTGGCAAGTCATGCTTGCTGTCCGTCGTGTGGACGAACTTGCGCTTCCAGACCGGTTTCAGGGCCGCCTGGCGCATCAGGCTGCGTACCTTGTAGCGCCCGACTCGAAACCCAGCATCGGCCATGGCCGTGACCAGTCGGCGGCTGCCGTAGCTCTGCTGACTTGCCAGAAATGCGGCTTTCAGGTGCACGCTGGTCTTGCACACCACCGGCTTGGCGGCACGTCGTCGTGCCTCGTAATAGCAGGATCGGCTGACGTCCAGGACGCGGCAGCTCTGTTGGACCGGGATGGCCTCCGTTTGCATTTGATGAACGAGCTGATAAATCATTTCATTTCGCGGGCAAAGAAGGCCGAGGCTTTTTTTAAGATGGTCACATCCTGTCGCAGTTGCTGATTTTCCTGCTCCAATTGCCGAATGCGCTGTTGTTCGGCGGTGAGCGGTTTGCCGATGCCTGGCTGGCCGCTCTGCTCGGCACCGTACTGCGTCAGCCAGCGCCGGATCGCGGTCTGGCCGATACTCAGGCGGCGGCGCGCGCCACGCTGGACGCCATCGGCTCGCTTGAACAGGATTCGCTCCATCCCCACCATGAAATGGTTCTTTGCTCACGCCATGCGTATCCAGGCGCAGAGTCACTGCGCAAGAGATAGCAAGCGGTGAATATTTCGTGACCCTTTGAAACGACAGGAGGTGCGTGATGACTGCGATGAAACAGGAGGTGATTGACGATTTCAAATCGAAACTGCGAGGCCGCGTATTCCAGCCCGACGATGCCGGATACGAAGAGGCGCGCCAGATATGGAATGCGATGATCGAGCGCCGGCCGGCCATGATCGCGCGTTGCGCGGGCAGCGCCGACGTCATGGCCTGCGTCGCGTTTGCGCGCGACCATGAGGTGTCGCTGGCCGTGCGCGGCGGCGGCCACAATATCGCCGGCAACGCGCTCTGCGATGGCGGACTGGTGATCGACCTGTCCGGCATGCGATCGGTCCGGATCGACCCGGATCGGCGCCGCGCCTACGTCGCGGGCGGCGCGACGCTGGCCGATTTCGATCACGAGGCCCAGGCGTTCGGGCTGGCCACCCCGCTGGGCATCAATTCCACGACGGGCGTCGCCGGTTTGACGCTGGGCGGTGGTTTCGGCTGGCTCAGCCGCGCCCATGGCCTGAGCGTCGACAACCTAATGGCGGCCGACATCGTCATCGCCGACGGACGGCAGATTCATATCAACGCCAGCGAACAGCCGGACTTGTTCTGGGCCATCCGCGGCGGTGGCGGCAACTTCGGCGTGGTGACGACGTTTGAATTTCAACTCCACCCGGTCGGTCCGCAAGTGACGGCCGGGCTGATCGTCTTCCCGTTCGCGCAAGCCAGGCAGGTGCTGACGCGATACCGCGATTTCGTCGGCGGCATCGGCGACGATCTGAGCGTGTGGGGCGTGCTGCGCAAGGCGCCGCCGCTGCCCTTCCTGCCGGTCGACGTGCATGGCAAGGAAGTGGTCGTGCTCGCGCTTTTCTCGCCTTTGCCTCAGGAGCGCGTGATGCCGGCGATTGACGCGCTGCGCGGCTTCGGCCAGGCGTGCGGCGAACACATCGGCCCCATGCCCTATGCGGCGTGGCAACAGGCTTTCGATCCGCTGCTGGCGCCGGGCGCGCGCAATTATTGGAAATCGCACAACTTCACCGCGCTCAGCGACGAGGCCATCGACACCACCATCGGCTACGTCGCCAAGCTCCCGACGCCGCAGTGCGAAATTTTTCTCGGCCTGCTGGGCGGGCGGGTCAACCGGGTCGCGCCGGACGCCATGGCGTATCCGCATCGGAATGTGCTGTACGCGATGAACGTCCACACCCGCTGGGACGATCCGTCGGAGGACGATCTATGCGTCGCGTGGGCGCGGGATTTCTTCGCGGCGGTCGCGCCCTATGCCGCCGGCAGCGTCTACATCAACTTCCTGACCGAGGATGAAGGGGCGCGCATTCCCGAGGCCTACGGGCAAAATTACGAGCGCTTGGCGCGGACAAAAGCCAAGTTTGACCCCCGCAATCTGTTCCGGCAGAACCAGAACATCCGACCCGTTGCCTGAGTGGTGGCATGCGGCCTCCGGGACGGGATCGGCGAATGCGGATTTTGCTCCCCTTGGCCGCAGGCGGCGCTTCACGCCCAAGCGCTCGCCCGGTCAGATAACGATCAGCGGGCGCATCATGTCGTGCAGGAGAAAACCAGTCTCAACTGTGAGAATTTGGACCCGCAACTCTGATAAACTACCGCACCCGTTATATTTGTCTCAATCCGGCCCGCCGTAACGCCGATTCCCCTTCCGATGGAAGCCGAATCGGGTCAGACGGCCCATAGAAGGCTGGAGTGAACCGCAAGCATGACGGCATGTACCGTTTCCAAGCGCTGCCGCGAGGCAGGTCAGCAGAACATATAGAGGTGCGCCGTTCAATCCGGACCCGGTCCGTTTGCCCGCATTCGTGGGCGACGGTCATCCGTCCGCCGCGACTTCTATCTGTTTTCCCTGCCAACCGACAGCGCCCCCACTTCGCACTCAAAAGGGATGCCATGTCTTATCTGCAAAAACTCGACGCCATCATCAACGACGTCATCGCCCCGGCCGCGCCGGCGACCGACCGCGACGCCGCCTTTCCCCGCGCGGCCATCCGCGCGATGGGCGAGGCCGTCCTGCTCGGCCTGATCAGCGCCAAGGAGGTCGGCGGCCTCGGCTTCGGCCTGCCCGAGGCGGCCCAGTTCGTCGAGCGCATCGGCAAGGCGTGCCCGTCGACGGCGATGGTGGTGTGCATGCATTTCTCCGGCACCACGGTGCTGGAGAAATTCGGCGCCGAGCAGGTGCGGCGCGACATCGCCGCCGGCCGCCATCTGACCACGCTGGCCTGGTCCGACACCGGCTCGCGCAGCCACTTCTGGGCCCCGGTCGGCACCGCCCGCCAAGACGGCGACGCGGTCGTCATCGACGGCAGCAAGACCATGGTCACCTCGGCGCTGGAGGCCGATTCGTATATCTGGTCGACCGGGCCGATGGGCGGCGAGGGCGTCAGCACCTTGTGGCTGGTCGACAGCAAGACGGCCGGCCTGAGCGAGCCGAAGTTCTTTGACGGCATGGGGCTGCGCGGCAACCGCTCGTCGCCGCTGACGGCCACCGGCGCGCGCCTGCCTTTGTCGGCCATGCTGGGCGCCGACGGCGGCGCCTTCGACACCATGATCAACACGGTGCTGCCGGTGTTCGCCACCCTGATCGCGTCCTGCTCGATCGGGCTGATGGAAGCCTCGCTCGAAGCCTCCTGCGCCCACGTCGGCGGCAGCAAGCTTGAACACCTGGGCAGCTCGCTGGCCGAGCTGCCGACGATTCGCGCCTACATCGCGCGCGCCCGCATCAAGGCCGACATGGCGCGCACCCTGCGCGACGACACCCTGGCGGCGATGGCGGCCGGGCGCGCCGACACGATGCTGCGCGTGATGGAGGTGAAGGTGTGCGCGGCCGAGGCGGCGCTGGAGGTGACCGACGTCGCCATGCGCGTGTGCGGCGGCGCGGCGTTCCGCAAGGACGTCGGCGTCGAGCGCTATTTCCGCGATTCGCGCGCCGCTTCGATCATGGCGCCGACGTCCGACGTGTTGTACGACTTCATTGGCAAGGCCGTGTGCGGCATGCCGGTGTTCGGTTAAGGAGATGAGGAAGATGACGATGACAAAACCACTGATGATGGGCGCGGTCGCCTACGCGCCGAAGGTCGTGACGATCTGGGAGGGTTTTAAGGAATATTTCCGGCGCCACGATTTCGAGTTCGACTACATCCTGTATTCCAATTATGAAAAGCAGGTCGAGGCGCAGTTCGACGGCAGCATCGCGCTGGCCTGGAACTCGCCGCTGGCGTGGGTGCGGGCCGACCGCATCGCGCGCTCGCGCGGCCAGCAGGCGCGCGCCATCGCCATGCGCGACACCGACTGCGATCTGACCTCGGTGCTGGTCGCGCGCGCCGACTGCGTCGTCGGCAAGAGCGGCGCGCTGGCCGACCTGAAGGGCAGAACCATCGGCTTCGGCGCCATCGATTCGCCGCAGGCGCATCTGATTCCGCTCGACCACCTGCGCCAGCACGGCATGCTGGCCGGGCGCGACTACACGGCGCGGCGCTTCGACGTGCTCGGCGGGAAGCACGGCGACCATATCGGCGGCGAGCGCGACGCGGCGCTGGCGCTGATGGCCGGCGAGATCGACGCCGCCTGGATGATCGACGGCAACCACATGGCGTTTTCGCGCGAAGGCATCCTGCCGGCCAGCGCGACGCGCATCGTCGCCCGCACCGGCAACTTCGACCATTGCAACTTCACCGTCAGCCCCGGCGCGCCGGAGGCGCAGATCGCCCGCTTCACCGAGTTGCTGCTGGCGATGAGCTGGGACGATCCGGACGTGCGGCCCCTGCTCGAACTGGAGGGCCTGAAAACCTGGCTGCCGGGCCGCACCAGCGGCTACGACGCCCTGATCCGCGCCACCGACGACGAGCGCTTCTACGACCTTGAAGGAAATATCCTTGCTACCGATTATCGATATTGAAGATCTGGGCCTCGACGCCGGCGCCCATCTGCTGGTCAAGCACGGCCTGGCCGGCGTGCCGCCGGGCGGCGCCATCGAGGTGGTGGGAAGCTGTCCCGGCTGGGAGGCGCAGTTGTCGGCCTGGTGCCGCGGCCAGGGTCATCGCTGCGACGTGAACGAGCGCGACGGCCGCAGCGTCGCGCAGGTGACGCG
>JACMLV010000220.1 GCA_014379395.1 Burkholderiaceae bacterium | reverse complement strand
GACATAAAAATGCGTCTTTTCCGCCGATACCGCGTCAAAAATCCTCGCAATACCTCGGTATTGCTGCGGTTTTTTCCTTGTCTCGGCGAAAAATCCGCTATTTTTATAAGTCGCAATCAGCGCGCAACACTACACTAGGAGTCTGTCGGACTTAGAGTCGAAGCGAAAAAATAGCTGGGCGAGGCCGGATTTTGATGGTTTCGCAGTGCCAATAGCGGGCTGTTGACCGAGAAAACGGCGAAATATGGACCGTCCAGGTATTTTTGCAGCCGACGAGCCTAAGTCTGACAGACTCCTAGCCCGCGAAACGGGCTCACATAATAGCAAACCCCGCCATGCCAACCCAACACCGGCTTTTTTTCGCGCTGTGGCCGGATCAGGCCACGCGCCTGGCGCTGACGCGCCTGCAAGTCGCGCTCGGCGGCAAGCCGACTCCGGTCGAAAAACTGCATCTGACGCTGGCCTTCCTCGGCCAGCAACCCGACAGCGCGCTGCCGGCCCTGCACCGTCTGTTGGACAGCGTGCCGGCGCGCCCGCTTCGACTGGAACTCGACACCTACGGCCACTTCAGCGGACCGCGCATCGCCTGGGCCGGCATGCGCGACGCGCCGCCGGCCTTGCTCGCGCTGCACGAGGCGTTGATGGAGAAAGTGACGGCGCTCGGCTTGCTCGCGCCCGACCGGAGCGCGTTCCGTCCGCATGTGACGCTGGCGCGCAATGTCGCCACGGCACCGGCGACGCCGTTCGCGCCGCTGCCCTGGCTGGCCAATGAAATGGTGCTGGTGGAATCGTCGAGCGCGACCGGCCGCTATCAGGTATTGGCCGCGCGCCGGCTCGCTTAGGACGAGTCGTTTACGCGGCGGCGCCGACGGCGAGCACCGGCTGTGGCAGCTCCTGCGGCGCGACTTCGGCGGCCAGCTTGCGCAACAGATGCGCCGCAGCCACCATGCCGAAAGTTGCCGTGACCACCATCGCGGAACCGAAGCCGGCGCAGTTCAAGCCGCTCACGCCGCCGCCGCGCTCGTCGCCGTCGACCGCGCACGCGCCCTCGTTGTCGGGGAACTTCAGCGGCTCCATCGAAAACACCGCGTCGACGTGGAATTTGTTCTTGATTCCGCGCGGAAAACCGTAGTCGGTGCGCAGGCGCTTGCGCACCTTGGCCAGCAAGGGTTCCTGCTCGGTTTTCGACAGGTCGCGCACGTCGATCTTGGTCGGGTCGGTCTGCCCGCCGGCGCCGCCGATGGTGATCAGGGGAATCGCCTTGGCGCGGCAAAAGGCGACCAGCGCCGTCTTCGCCTTGACGCTGTCGATCGCGTCGATCACGTAATCGTAGCCGCGCCCGCCGATCATCTGCTCGAGGTTGTCGGGCGTGATGAAATCCTCGATCTGGTTGACGCGGCAAAACGGATTGATTTGCGCGATGCGATCGGCCAGCGCGGCGATCTTGGCCTGGCCGACGGTGCCGCTCAAGGCCTGGATCTGGCGGTTGATGTTCGACTCGGCCACGTTGTCGAGGTCGATCAGCGTGAGCTGCCCGACCGCGCTGCGCGCCAGCGCCTCGACCGCCCAGGAACCGACCCCGCCGACACCGACCACGCACACATGCGCACGGCGAAAACGCGCCAGCGCCGCGGCGCCATACAGGCGCGCGATGCCGCCGAAGCGCCGCTCGAAATCGATGTCATCTGCGGCCGGCGAAGCCGTTGGCGGGGCCGTCATATCGGTGGAAAGTGTCTTCATCCCGGCATTTTACCGGACACGACGGGCAAACAAAATCACCCGTCAGAAACATTGCCAAGGCAAGTGCGCGGTCAAACATGACCGCAAATTTCAGCCATGCAAAACGGACGTTGTCATGCCGCCGCCAAGGCGCGGCGCCAGGGCGGCACGCCTGACCCAAAACAAACATCGGGGACCGCGTTCCAGTACTTTGACAGAGCGACCGGATGACATCGGAGCGGAAAATTCCTACTCGCATCGCGCCGGCTCGCCGCACCGGAACGACCCACGTTTTTCGCACCAGATCGGGAGGCCATCGTGTTCCTGCAAAACCGGCTCAGCGCCTGGAGCGCGCGCGTCCGCACCCAGATCGCGCCGCCGCTGCGCATCGAGCTATGGAACGGCCAGCGCATCGACCTGTCGTCCGAGCCGCCGCGCGTGACGATCCGGCTGCCGCGGGCGTCGGCGGTACGCTACCTGTTAACGCCCTCGCTCTCGAACCTGGGCGCGGCCTATGTCGAGGGGCTCATCGAGGTCAAGGGCGCGGCCAACGACATCATCGCCATCGTCAACGCGCTGGCGCGCGCCACGCTCAAGGCCGAAGGCAAGTTCGCCCGCATCGTGCGCAGCATCGGCCACGACAAGCTGGCCGATGCCGAGGCGATCCGCTATCACTACGACGTCTCCAACGAGTTCTACGCGAAATTCCTCGACCCGCAGCTGGTCTATTCCTGCGCCTACTTCGAGCGCGGCGACGAAACCCTGGCCGCCGCGCAGAACAAGAAGCTCGACCACATTTTGCGGAAAATCCGCCTGCGGCCGGGCCAGAGCCTGCTCGACATCGGCTGCGGCTGGGGCGCGCTGGTGCTGCGCGCGGCGCGCGAATACGGCGCGCGCTGCGTCGGCGTGACCTTGTCGGAAAACCAGTGCGCGCTGGCGCGCGAGCGCGTCGAGCGCGCCGGCCTGACGCGCCAGATCGAGATCCGGCTGCAAGACTACCGCGAGGTCGACGGCCGCTTCGACCGCATCACCAGCGTCGGCATGTTCGAGCATGTCGGCGCGCGCCATCTGGCGCAGTATTTCGCCTGCGTCGAGCGGCTGCTGGCGCCGGACGGCGTCGCGCTCAACCACGGCATCACGTCGACCGATCCGGACAACGGCCAGACGCCGTATGGCGGCGGCGCGTTCATCGGGCGCTATGTGTTCCCGCACGGCGAGCTGGTGCATCTGGGCCAGGTGCTCAAGGCGATGCAGCAGGGGCGGCTCGAAGCGCTCGACGTGGAAAACCTGCGCCGCCACTACGCGCGCACCTGCGCCATCTGGACCGATAATTTCGAGGCCAACGCGGCCGAGATCCGGCAACTGGCGGGCGAGCGCCGCTTCCGCATCTGGCACGTGTATCTGGCCGGCTGCCGCTACGCGTTCGAACACGATTTGATCAGCCTGTACCAGATCGTGTGCGGCAAGGCCGGGCGCCATCCGGCGGTGCTGCCGTGGTCGCGCCGCTATATGTACGAGGGCGCGCGCGAGGGCTTGGGCGAGGAGGTGGGTGAATTGGCGTTGGAAGCCACGACGGAGGCCAAAGCGGGCCTTATTTCAGGCGCGCGCTGAAGATTTTGCGGAACTTCGCCACCTTCGGTTCGACCACGAAGGCGCAGTAGCCCTGCAGCGGATGCTGGCGGAAGTAATCCTGGTGGTAATCCTCGGCCTTGTAATACGCCGGCGCCGGTTGCAGCTCGGTGACGATCGGCGCGTCCCAGACGTTGGCCATCTCGGCCATGACCTGGCGCGCGGTCGCCTCCTGCTCGGGCGACTGGTAAAAGATCACCGAGCGGTACTGGGTGCCGCAGTCGTTGCCCTGGCGATTCAGGGTGGTCGGATCGTGGATGGTGAAAAATATTTCCAGCAGATCGCGGTAGTTGATCAGCGCCGGATCGAACTCGACGCGCACCACTTCGGCGTGCCCGGTGCCGCCGCCGCACACCTGCTCGTAGGTCGGCGCGCCCGACTGGCCGCCCGAATAGCCGGACTCGACATGCGTGACGCCGCGCACTTGCAGGTAGACCGCCTCCAGGCACCAGAAACAGCCGCCGCCCAGCACCGCCACTTCCGTTGTTGTGTTCGTTGCCATATCCCCACCCCATCCCATTCGCGCCGTCGATGCCGCCCACTGTAACGCAAAGTGCTCGGCAATGCACTTCCAGCCCCTCTGGCACCGGGCAAAAAAGGCCGGATGACAAGGGCATTCTTTGGCATAATGCCACGATGAATACAAGCTCTCCGCGCGCCCCCGCGCGCCAGTTCGACAATGTGCATTTCCGCCGGGCGCTGTCGCAATTCGCCACCGGCATCACCGTCATCACCACCCGGCTGGCGGACGGCAGCTTTCGCGGACTGACCGCCAGCTCCTTCAATTCGGTCTCGCTCGACCCGCCTTTGGTGCTGTGGAGTCTGGGCAACGCGGCCAACAGCATGCCCATTTTCAGCGGCAATTCCCATTACGTGATCAATGTGCTGAGCGCCGAGCAGGCCGAGCTGGCGCAGTTGTTTTCGCGCCGCGCGCCGGACCCGTTCGGCGTTGTCGAGTATGAACTGTCGCGCACCGGCCAGCCGATCCTGAAAGGCGCCACGGCCTGGTTCGAATGCCACAACCGCAGCCGCTATCCCGAGGGCGACCATGTGATCTTCGTCGGCGAAGTCGAGCAATGCGAGTTCGCGCCGAAGGCGCCGCTGGTGTATCACAGCGGCCAGTTCGGCACCGTCAACATGGATTGACCGGCCGCCGGCCGGCCCGGCGCCCCCCGCCCCGCGTCAGAAACGGTAGCCGATGCCGATGTTGAAGGCGAGCGGGTCGAGCCGGATATCCTGCGTCTGCCCGGTCGAATACGTCACCTTGGTCTTCAGCAGCGTCTTGATGAGCGCGACGTCGGCGAACCAGCGCTGATTGATCGCCCAGGTCGCCCCGACCTGGAAGCTGGCGGCGAACTTGTTGTCGATGCTGAAGGTCGCGCCCGGCCCGCCGGTGTTGATCACCGCCGTCAGCTGGCCGGACCCGGTTTCCTTCTGGAAGTAGGCGTAGGTCAGGCCCAGCCCGAGGTAGGGACGCAGCTGCGCCTGCGGGGCGAAGAAGCGGTACTGGATGAAGGCGGTCGGCGGCAACGCCTCCGCCGTGCCGAGCTTACCCGTGCCGGCGATCGATCCCGCCCCCATTATCTCGTGCTTGTAGGGCAGGCCCAGCGCCAGCTCGGCCGACACGTTGTCCGTCACCATGTACGCGAAGTTGAGGATCGGCTGCGTGTCCGAGCCGACGTCGGCCTGGGTCTGCGGCAGCGCCGGCGCCGACACGTAGCCGCTGTCGACGTCGGGCGTGATCTTGTTGACGCCGACCTTGGCCATCCAGGCGCCGGCGCTTTGCGCCGGGGCGGCGCCGGCCGCCGCCAGCAGGACGGCGCCGGCGGCCAGCGCCGGCCATACCAGATTCAAACGAGCTTTCATCTTGTCTCCTGATCGATTGAGGACCGCCAACGCTTACAACCAGCCGCGGACGACCATTTTTTCCGACACATAACGCGCCAGCAGCAGATTGTTGAACGGCGTCGGATGCACGTCGTCGGCATAGGCGTAATGACTGACATCGCCCGGCTTCAGGTTGCCGGCGTTGCAAACAAGGGCGCTGCCCAGGGGATTTTTGGCAGGGCTCAGGTCGCAGGCGGTGTCGGTCACGTTGGTCAGGCCGTACGGGCCGGGATTGACCGTCTCGTCGTGGCTGACCCAGTACACGTCGACCACCAGCACCTTCGGTTCGCCCGCCAGCCCGCTGGCCAGTTTCGTATTGAACGCTTCGGTCATGGCCAGGATCAGCGACTGGATCGCCGGCCCCTTGGACAAGCCGGACGGCGTCGAGGCGATGTCGGGCAAGTTGTTGACGGTGACGAAATTGGCGCCGTTGGCGACGATCCGGTTTTTCACCAGCGCGACCAGTTCCTCGCCCGCGGTGGCCATCGCCGCGACGGCGGCGGCGCCGTTGGCGGCGACAAAATCGGCGCCCGCGCTGG
>JACMLV010000219.1 GCA_014379395.1 Burkholderiaceae bacterium | reverse complement strand
TCGAGGCGGCGGTTTGTTCGAGCGCGGCCGCTTGCTGCTCGGTGCGGGCCGACAGGTCGAGGTTGCCGGCCGCGATCTGGCCGGCGGCGCTGACGATGTGGTCGGTGCCGCCGCGCACCGCGCCGACGATGCGCACCAGGCTCTCGTTCATGTCGAGCAGCGCTTGCAGCAATTGCCCGGTCTCGGCGCGCCCGCGCACCTCGATCCGCCCGCTCAGGGCGCCGCTCGCGACGCGCCGCGCCGCCGCGTTGGCCGAGCGGATCGGCCCGGTCACCGCGCGCGTTATGAAATAGGCGCAGGCGACCCCAAGCACCAGCGCGCTCACCGTCAGCGCCAGCATCAACAGGCGCGCCGAGGCGATCTGGCGCGCCACGGCGGCCGCGCTGGCCTCGACGGCCTGCTGCTCGAGGTCGGTCAGCGCCTTGACGGTGCCCAGCAGCGCGTCGAGCGCGGGCAGCGTTTCGGCCAGCATCAGGCGGCTCGCCTCGTCGTTGCGGGCCTGGCCGATCAACTGGTCGACCAGGCCGAAGGCGGCCACGTAGCGCGCCCGCTCAAGCTTGAATTTGCCCAGCAGCGCGCGGCCCGGCGGCGCCGCCAGCAGCCGCTCGAGCGTGCCGACGGCGGCGTTGATGGCCTGCTTGTTGGCTTCGACCCGGGCCCGGATGCGCGCGCCGTGCGCGGCGTCGGGCGCGATGAACAACTCCAGCGTGGCGGCGGCGTTGGCGCGGGTGGCCGCGTTGATCGTGTTGGCCGCCTGCGCCCGGGCGAAGTCGCCCTCGATCATCGCCGCGTTGCGCGCGCCGACCCCACTCAGGCGCTCGGCGCCGAAGCCGGCCAGCGCCAGCATCAACAACAACAGCAGGCCGAAGGCGGCGCCCAGGCGGGTGCCGAGTGTGAGATTTGCGAAAGGCATGATGTTTCCTCTAGACATGAACGCATCGCCGCGCCCCGCGGGCTTGACAGCAATGCAATGCCTTAAAGTATCATTGCGCAGTGGAAATATAAATACGCCGGATGGCCGGCCGCCCGCCCCGCACTAGGCCTTTCGGGCTAGTCAGCCGCGCGCGGCGCCGGCGCCGTCGATCGGAATCGTCATGCACAGGCGGCAGCCCTCGCCCTTCGCATATTTGGCCAGCTCGAAGGTGCCGCCCAGCGCGCCGACCCGTTCGGCCATGCCGAGCAGGCCGAAGCAGCGGCTCTTGCGGCGCCGCTGCGGCAGCACGCCGACCCCGTCGTCCTCGATCGACAGGCGCAGGCGGCCATCGGCGATGCCCAGCACGATCTCGACCCGGCGCGCCTCGGCGTGGCGGGTGACGTTGCTCAGCCCCTCCTGGACGATGCGGAACACGGCGATGGCGAGCTCGTCGCCGATCAGGCCGAACACGCTCTCGTCGCGCACGCGCAGCCGGCAGGCCACGCCGCCGCTGCGCTTTTCGAAGTCGGCGATCTGCCAGTCGAGCGCGGCCTGCAGGCCCAGGTCGAGCACCATCGGGCGCAGCTGGTTCATGATGTCGCGCACGCTCTTGATGGTCAGGTCGACGTTGCCCAGCACGGTGTTCACGCGCCGGTGCAGGTGCGGATGCGAGTTGGCGGTGCGCGCGGCCAGCATCGAGATGTCGATCCGCAGCGCCAGCAGGTTCTGCCCCAGCTCGTCGTGGATGTCGCGCGAGATGCGCGCGCGCTCGTCCTCCTTGACCGTCTCCAGATGCGTCGTCAGCTGCCGCAATTGCCCGTGCGACTGGCGCAGCGCGCGCTCCATGCCCTTGCGCTCGGTGATGTCGGTGTGCGCCACCACCACCCGCAGCGGCCCCTCGCCGAGGAAGCGGCTGACGGTGGCCTGGAACCAGTGCGCGGCGGCGCCCTTGTCGAATTCATATTCAAGCGCGAAGCGGTGCCGCGCGCCCTCGATCACGGCGCGGATGCCGTCGGCCAGCTCGCGCCCGGCGCCGCGCTGCCAGCGCCGGTCGTTCTCGCAGTACTCGAGGTAGAAGATGCCGGCCCCGGCGTGCCCGGCGAACTCGCAGCAGGCCTTGTTGGCGTGCACGACGGCGCCGTCCTGGTCGAGCACCAGCACGCGCTCGGCCAGCGAATCGATGGTGGCGTGGAAAAAATGCTCGGCGTCGCGCAGCGCCACCTCGGCCCGCTCGCGCTCGCCGATCTCCAGGCGCAACAGCGAATTGGCGCGGGTCAGCTCGGCGGTGCGCTCAACCACGCGCTGGTCGAGCTCGGCGTGCAGCTCGCGCAGCGCGTCCTCGGCCCGCTTGCGCTCGGTGATGTCGGTGAACACGCCGACGAAATTGGCCACCTCGCCGTTCGGCGCGCGCAACTCGGTGATCGAGAGCCACTCGATGAAGGGCTCGCCGCTCTTCCTGCGGTTGGCGACCTCGCCCTGCCAGCTGCCGTCCTGGTTCAGGCCGCGCCACATGTCGGCGTGGTGCGCGCCGGTCGCGCCGCCGCCGCGCAGAAACGACGGGTCGCGCCCGATCGCCTCCTCGGCGCGGTAGCCGGTGATCTTGGTGAACGACGGATTGACCGAGACGATCTTGTTGCGCGAGTCGGTCACCAGGACGCCCTCGTTGATGTTGTCGAGGATGGTGAAGGCGCGCCGCAGCGCCGATTCGCCCAGCAGCGGGTCGCTCAGCTCGGTGACGATCATGCGGCACACGCCCGCCTCGCACGACTCGGCATCGACATTGGCCTCGATGCGCACCCAGCCGAAGTCCTGGAACAGCACCACCTCGAGCACCTGCCGCGCGCCGCTGCCAAACACGGCGTCGATGAACTGGCGCAGGCGCCCCTGCGCCTCGGCGGCGACGAACTGCTCGAAGCGCTTGCCCAGCAGTTGCTGCTTGGAGCGGTTCAGCAGCGCGCAGGCGGCCAGGTTGGCGCGCGCGATGGCGCCGTCGCGGGTGAGCGAAAAATAGCTGACCGGGGCCCGCTCGTAGAGCTCGGCGTAGCGCTGCAGGCCGCTTTCGAATTCGAGCGAGATCTGCTGCAGCTCGGCCAGCGCGGCGCTTTGCAACTCCAGCTCGATCTGGCTCAGCTGCAACTGCTGCAGCTGCTTGCGCGCCTCCTCCTCGACGCCGGCGCGCCGCTCGGCGCGCACGCGCGGC
>JACMLV010000003.1 GCA_014379395.1 Burkholderiaceae bacterium | reverse complement strand
CGCGCCGCGAAGCCGGCCTCGGCCAGCAGTTCGAGCCACTCGCCGCGGCCGCAGCCCAGGTCGAGCGCGGCGCCGGCCGGGTACAGCGCGCCGAGCCGGGCCAGCAAGTCGGCGTAGGCGCGCAGGCGCGCCAGGATCAGTTCGCGCGGGCCGCGGTGGCGGTCCTCGAAGGCGCGGTAGAAGGCATTGCTCATCGTTCGATCTCCACGGTCGGCTCGAGCCAGCTGCTGCCGACGAATTGTTTGCGGTTCAGGTTCATGACGATAAACAGGAAGGCCAGGTCGCGCCATTCGTAGTTGTCGGCCAGGTGCGTCTCGTTGCTGGTGAGCGCGGTCGTCAACGAATAGCTGCCGGGGCCGAGGTTGAGCGGGAAGCGGAAGCGGTAGCGCACCGTCTCGCCGGCGCGCAGATCGTGCAGCGCGCATTCCATGTGGTGCGTGTTGGTGCCGTAGATCTGCTGGCCGAGGCGGTCCTTGATCATGTAGCCGAGCACCAGCCGCGGCAGCGCCTGGCGCACCTTGACCGTCACGCACAGGCTGACGGCGGCGCCGACGTTGACCAGCTCGACCTGCGCGCCGTCCTCGTCCTCGAGCGTGATCGAGGCCACCGTCGCCGCGCCGCTGCCGGAGGTGGTCTGGACCCGGCCCTCGGGCGTGACGACCTGCTCGATGGCGCCGTTCTCGCGCTCGGCGATCAGGGCGTTGTAATAGTCCATCACCTCTTCCGGCGAGCCCTCGCGCGCCAGGCGCCCGCCGTCGAGCAGGATGGCGCGGTCGCAGATCGACTGCATCGCGGCGCGGTCGTGGCTGACGATCAGCAACGTCGTGCCGAGCTTGCGGAACTGGCGGATGCGCTCGAAGCTCTTGTGCTGGAAATAGGCGTCGCCCACCGACAGCGCCTCGTCGACGATGAGCACGTCGGGCCGGCGCGCGGTGGCCACGCTGAAGGCCAGGCGCATCTGCATGCCCGACGAATACACCCGCACCGGCTGGTCGATGTAGTCGCCGATCTCGGCGAACTCGAGGATCTCCTGCATCAGCTCGCCCACCTCGGCGGACGTCAGGCCGATCAGCTGGCCCGCCATGTAGGCGTTCTGGCGCCCGGTGAAGTCGGGATGGAAGCCCATGCCCAGCTCCAGCAGGGCGGCCACGCGCCCGCTCATGCTCACGCTGCCGGTGGTGGGCTGGGCGGTGCCGGTGATCAGCTTGAGCAGCGTGCTCTTGCCGGCGCCGTTGACGCCGATGATGCCGACCGCCTCGCCCGGGGCGAGCGTGAAATTGATGTCGTTCAGCACCCACTTGAGTTGGTGGCGCCGCCCGCGGAAGGGCAGCACCCATTCGATCAGGCGGCTCCAGCGCGCGCCGTATTGCTTGTAGGCCTTGCCCAGATGTTCAACGCGGATGTGGCCCATTACAGTTCATCCGCCATTTCGCCGGAGCGGCGCCGAAACAGGTGCAGCCCGAGCAGGGAGAAGCCCAGGCCCAGCAGCAACACCGGCAGCAGGCTGGCCCATTGCGGCGCGCGGCCCTCGACCAGGATCGCCTGGCAGGCGCCGATCAGCGCCGTCATCGGATTCCACGCCAAGGCCGCGCGCACCTCGGGCGGCAGGGCGCTGGCCGGATAGACGATCGGCGTGAACCAGAACCAGAACTGCAGCAGGATCGTGAAGAACTGGCCGACGTCGCGGAAGAACACGTTGAGCACGCCGAGCACCATGCCCAGGCCGACGCCGAACAGCACCAGCAGCAGCAGCACCGGGATCAGGGCCAGGAACACCAGGCCGGGGAAGTTGCCCGACACCAGCAGGAACAGCGTGAACAGGCCGAAGATGATGGCGAAGTTGATGCCGGCGTTGAGCACCACCACCACCGGCAGGCAGATGCGGGGGAACTGCAGCTTCTTGATCAGGTTGGCGTTCTCGAGGAACATCGTCAGGCTGCGCCCGGTGATCTCGGCGAACAGGCCCCAGGTCAGCGCGCCGGCGCACAGGTAGATGCTGTAGGCGAACGGCGTGTCGCTGCCGGCCAGGCGGCTGCCCATCACGCGCGAGAAGATCACCGTGTAGACGACGATCATGGCGAGCGGATTGAGCACCGTCCAGGCCGCGCCGAGCAGGGAATTGCGGTATTTCGACTGGAATTCGCGCACGATCGAGCCGACCACGAAGCCGCGGTAGCGCCATACGCCGCCCAGCAGGGACAGCGGCATCACGGCGCGCGCGGCCGGCGGGCCGGCACAGGACGGGTGGGGGACGGGCGGAGGCGGTTCATATCCATTACACAGTCGTTGAAAAAAGCCCAATGGTTGGGCGGGCGGGATTATACCATCCCGTCAACTGATTGACACACTGACAACAATAGGGCGGCGCGGGGGCGAGCGCCGCGGGCCAAGCCGGCGCGGCGCCGATTCGGGGCCTTAGCTCTGCGCCAGCTTTTGCAGCGCCTCGGGATCGACGATGATCAGGCGGTGCGTGCCCTTCTTGATGATGCCCTGCTGCACCAGCGACAGCAGCGTGCGGGTGACGGTCTCGCGGCTGGTGTTGATCATGTTGGCGATGTCCTGGTGGGTCGGCAGGTTCTCGACCACCGCCTCGGTCTGGTCCGGTTTTTTCTCCTTGAGCAGGTCGAGGAAGGTGTAGATGCGCTTGGAGGTGTTGTGGATGCTGAGCAGGGCGCGGAATTCCGAGTCGCGCTGCACCTTGGCCGCCAGGAAGCGCAGCATCTGGTTGGCCACCGACGGCGAGTGCGAGAACAGGTGCAGCGCGGTGGCGCGCGGCAACAGCGCCACCAGCACCGTGCTCAGCGCGACCACCGAGGCCGAGCGCATCGAGCCGTTGATGACGGCGATCTCGCCGAAGAAGTCGCCCGGCGCCAGCATGCGCAGGCCGATCGCGCGGCCGTCCTCGGTCACGTCGATCACCTGCAGCTGGCCGGTCAGCAGGAACAGCAGGCTGTCGCCGGCGGCGCCCTTTTGCAGCACCACCTCGCGCTTGGAATACTTGCGCACCCGCAGGTCGGCGCGCACCTTGAGCATCTCCTCGTCGCTCAGGTTGGCCAGCAGCGGGATCTTGCGCAGGTGGATCTGGATGTTGACCGACAGGTTGGCGTCGGCGGTGATGGTGACGTTGCGCGGCGCCGGCGCGGCGGGCG
>JACMLV010000218.1 GCA_014379395.1 Burkholderiaceae bacterium | reverse complement strand
CGCAGGCGCGGCTGGTGGCCTGGCGCGAGCGCATCCGCGTGATCCACGTCCCGGCCGGCCCGGCGCGCCACGTGCCCAAGGAGCGGATGCTGCCGTATATGAACGCCTTCGCCCGCTTCGTGACGCGCTTCGCGCGCCGCGAGCGCCAGCGCTACGACGTGGTGCACGCCAATTTCTTCATGTCCGGCATGGTCGCGCAGCAAGTCAAGCGCGCTCTCGGAGTGCCGTACGTGATCACCTTCCACGCCCCGGGCCAGGTGCGCCGGCTGGCCCGGGGCGCGGCCGACGCCTTTCCGCCGGAGCGCTACGCCATCGAACTCGACACCAACCTGAACGGCCCGTTCCTGCTGGCCAAGTACGCGGCCGAGCACATGCGCGGCGTTGGCGCCGGCCACATCGTCAACATCGCCTCGACCGCCGCCAAGCGCGCCTGGCCCAACGCGGCGGCCTATCACGCCAGCAAGTGGGGCCTGCTCGGGCTATCGCACGCGCTGCACGCCGAGCTGCGCCCGCACCGCATCAAGGTCACCGCCGTGATCGCCGGCGGCATGCGCGCCCCGTTCCCGCTCGACCGCTTCCCCGACATCGACCTGACCACCCTGCAAGAGCCGATGAACGTCGCGCAACCGGTCAAATCCGTCCTGCTGCTGCCCGACGCGAGCGTGGTGGCCGAGATCACCGTGCTGCCGCTGGGCGAGACCTCATGGCCGTGAAGGCGATCTTCCTCGACAAGGACGGCACCCTGATCGACGACGTGCCCTACAACGTCGACCCGAGCCGCATCGCGCTCTACCGCGGCGCCGCGCGCGCGCTGCGCAAGCTGGCGCGGCTGGACTATCGGTTTTTTGTCGTCAGCAACCAGCCCGGCGTCGGCCACGGCCTGTTCAGCGAGGCGGCCCTGCGGGCGGCCGGGCAACGCGTGGCCGAACTGCTGGTGCGGGAACACCTGAGCCTCGACGGCTTCTACTACTGCCCGCATCATCCGGGCGCCGCGCTGCCCAACTACGCGCTGGCCTGCGAGTGCCGCAAGCCAGCGCCCGGCATGCTGCTGCGGGCGGCGGCCGAGCACGACGTCGACCTGGGCGCCTCGTGGATGATCGGCGACATCTTGCACGACGTCGAGGCGGGCAAGCGCGCCGGCTGCCGCACCCTGCTGCTCGACAACGGCAACGAGACCGAATGGCAGCTCTACGGGCCGCGCGTGCCCGATTTGATCGCGCCCGGCTGGGGCAGCGTGGCGGCGCTGATCGCGCACGCCGATCGGGCGCGAAGCGCAAAACGATGAACCTGCCCGCGCGCGATCGAAATGGCGCGTGCGGCGAGACGCCGCGCCCGGTGCCGGCCGCCGAACCGCTGGCCGATTCAGCGGGCGCGCCGCCGGAAAAAGCCGGTTGGGCCGACGCGCGCAACGTCCTGCGCGTGCGGGCCGGCGCATCCGGCCGGCGTCGACCACGCTCCGATCGCCACCTTGCGCGAGCGCGCCTTCGACGCCGCCGTCATCTTCACCTCCTACAGCCAGAGCGCGTTGCCGGCGGCCCTGCTGTGCCACCTGGCCGGCATCCCGCTGCGCCTGGCGCACTGCCGCGAAAACCCGTATCACATGCTGTCCGACTGGGTCGCCGAGTCCGAACCGCAGCGCTTGACCCGCCATGAAGTGCAACGCCAGCTCGACCTGGTCGCCAGCGTCGGCTGGCACACCACCGACACCGGGCTGTCGTTCGCCGTGCGGCGCGATGATCTGGAATGGGTGCGGCAACACCTGAGCGGCATCGGCATCGACCTGAGCCGGCCCTGGATCTTGCTGCACCCGGGCGCCTCGGCCGCGTCGCGCCGCTATCCGGCGCCACTGTGGAGAAGTGATCGGCCAGCTGACGCGGGCGCCGGGCTGCCAGATGATCCTGACCGGCGGCGCCGAAGAAACGCCTTTGATCGGCGCCATCCGCGCCGCCGGCGGCGCGCCGATCGCGCTCGCTTCGGTGGTGGTATCGAACAACACCGGGCCGGCCCACATCGCCGCCGCGCTCGGCACGCCGCTGGTCGACCTGTACGCGCTGACCAACCCGCAGCACACGCCATGGCAGGTCGAACACCGGCTGCTGCTCCACGATGTGCCATGCCGGTTTTGCCTGAAAAGCGTCTGTCCGCAAGGGCATCACGCCTGCCTGGCGAAGGTCTAGCCGGAACGGGTGGCGCGGGCGGTGCGCGACCTGCTACGCAGTTGGCAAGCAGGCCTCACTCGCCGAGCGGCGCCGCCTCCAGCCGCCAGTGACTTTCCGCCGCGAAGGCGTCGGCATAGCCGTCCGGGATGCGCGCCAGCGCGCGCAACTGGCTCTTGTAACAGCGCATCGCGCGCCGCTTGAGGCCCAGCGCGCCGCCGCGTTGCTCGGGCAGCGGCGTGGCGACGATGCCGGCCCGCTCCAACTCGGCCAGCCGGCGCTGCAACACGCCCGGCGCGCGGCGATACAGCGCGTCCTCGTACATCAGCCAACGCAAAGCCGGATGCCGCGCGCGCGCCAGCAGCATGGCTTGATGGGTCAGGACATGGTCGGGATGGAACAGGCCGGCCGGACAGCAGACCATCGAGGGCATTTCGGCGGCCAGCAGTGCGGCGAGCGCCGCCGCC
The DNA here is from genome assembly GCA_014379395.1 of Burkholderiaceae bacterium. GTDB lineage: Bacteria > Pseudomonadota > Gammaproteobacteria > Burkholderiales > Burkholderiaceae_D > Janthinobacterium. Next base: position 106 of record JACMLV010000218.1, on the reverse strand, counting down.
AGCTCATTGACCGGCGGCGAGCCGCCGTACTGGCTGTCGGAAAAATCGAGCCAGACCGGGCGCGCGCCCAGAACGGCGAGCGCGGCGGCGTCCTCGCGGCGCCGCT
>JACMLV010000217.1 GCA_014379395.1 Burkholderiaceae bacterium | reverse complement strand
GCGCGTGCTCGGCTCGCTGCAAGTGGACCTCGGGCACACCCGCCGCGTGCTGGGCTGGACGCCGCCGGTCGGCATGCGCGCGGCGCTGGCGAAAACCGGCGCCGATTTTCTGACGCGGCATCGGGCGCGCCCGATGAAACGGCTGTTCGACCTGGTGCTGGCCGCCTGCGCCGCGCCGCTGCTGCTCGTTCCGCTGGCCGGCGTGGCGCTGCTGGTGCGGCTGACCTCGCCCGGCCCGGTGCTGTACTGGTCGGACCGGGTCGGACGCGACAACCGCGTCTTCCCGATGCCGAAGTTCCGCACCATGCAAATCGGCACGCCGGCCGTCGCCACCCACCTGCTGCAAGACCCGGCGCGCCACCTGACGCCGGTCGGCGCGCTGCTGCGCAAGAGCAGCCTGGACGAACTGCCGCAGCTGTGGAGCATCGTGCGCGGCGACATGAGCTTCGTCGGCCCGCGCCCGGCCCTGTTCAACCAGCACGACCTGATCGCGCTGCGCAGCGCGCGCGGGGTCGACCGCATCGCGCCCGGCCTGACCGGCTGGGCCCAGGTCAACGGCCGCGACGAGCTGCCGATTCCCGACAAGGTCGGGCTGGACCATGAATACCTGCTGCGCCAGTCGTTCGCGCTGGACCTGAAAATCCTCCTGCTGACCGCGCTGAAGGTGGCGCGGCGCGACGGGGTGGCCCATTGAAGCGCCGCCGGCCTGACCCGGCGCCCTGACCCGACCCATGAAAATATTTCTCGACCTGTCGCGCTTCCGCAAGCAGATCCTGGCCGCCACGGTCGATCTGATCTTCCTGCCGCTCACGTTCTGCCTGGCCGTCGCGCTGCGCTACGACGGACTCGACGCGGCCCTGTTCGCGCAATACCGCTGGCTGATCGCGGCCGCGCCCCTGACCGCGATCCCGATCTTCATCCGGCTCGGCCTGTACCGCGCGGTGATCCGCTTCATCGACCAGAAGATCGTCTACGTGGTGATGTTTTGCGTGACCATCTCGGTGGCGCTGCTGGTGCTGATCGCCGCGCTCGGCTCGCACATGGCCGGCTTCTCGCGCGGCGTGTTCGGCATCTACTGGGTCAGCGCGATCGCCTACCTGGTGGCGAGCCGCTTCCTGGCGCGCGGCTTCCTGCTGCGCACCGAGGGCGCGCGCGACGCGGTGCGGGTCGCCATCTACGGCGCCGGCAAGGCCGGCACCCAGCTGGCCAGCGCGCTGCGCGCCGGCCGCGACTACCTGCCGGTGGCCTTCATCGACGACATGCCGGAGCTGGCCGGCGCCTCGATCGGCGGCATCGCGGTGCACCCGCCGCGCGCGCTGCCCAAGCTGATCGCCCAGCGCGGCGTCAGCGAAGTCCTGCTGGCGATGCCGGCGCTCACCAAGAGCGCGCAAAAACGCATCCTCGACCGGCTCGAACCGCTCAAGGTCAAGATCCGCGTCACGCCGCCGATCGAAAGCCTGGTCAGCGGCGAGCTGCGCCTGCAGGACGTGCGCGACATCGACATCGAGGACTTGCTCGGGCGCGACCCGGTGGCGCCGCAGCTCGAGCTGATCGCCGGCTGCATCACCGGCAAATCGGTGATGGTGACCGGCGCCGGCGGCTCGATCGGTTCGGAACTGTGCCGCCAGATCGTGCGCATGAAGCCGGCGCGCCTGATCCTGCTCGACCTGTCCGAGTTCGCGCTGTACTCGGTCAAGCAGGAGCTGCGCGGCCTGATCGAGGCCCAAAAACTCGACCTCGAGCTGATGCCCTTCCTCGGCTCGGTGCAGGACACCGAAAAATGCGGCGCCATCCTGCGCACCTTCGGCGTCGACACGCTGTACCACGCGGCCGCCTACAAGCACGTGCCGCTGGTCGAGCACAATCCGATCGAGGGGGTGCGCAACAACGTGTTCGGCACCGTCAGCATCGCGCGCGCGGCGATGGCGGCCGGGGTCAGCTGCTTCGTGCTGATCTCGACCGACAAGGCGGTGCGCCCGACCAACGTGATGGGCGCCACCAAGCGCCTGGCCGAGCTGGTCTTGCAGGCCTTCGCGCGCGAACCTGGCCGCACCCGCTTTTGCATGGTGCGCTTTGGCAACGTGCTCGGCTCGTCCGGCTCGGTGGTGCCGCTGTTCCGGCGCCAGATCATGGCGGGCGGGCCGATCACGCTGACGCACCCGGAAATCACGCGCTACTTCATGACCATCCCGGAGGCGGCGCAACTGGTGCTGCAGGCGGGCGCGATGGGCGAGGGCGGCGACGTGTTCGTGCTCGACATGGGCGAGCCGGTCAAGATCGCCGACCTGGCCGAGCGGATGGTCCATCTGAGCGGGCTGGAAGTGCGCAGCAAGGCCGCGCCGGACGGCATCGAAATCGTCCACGTCGGCCTGCGCCCGGGCGAGAAGCTGTACGAGGAATTGCTCATCGGCGACAACGTCGAAGGCACCGGACACCGCCTGATCATGCGCGCCCAGGAGGCGGAGATACCGTGGCCCGAGCTGCAGGCCCTGCTGGCCGAGCTGGAACAGGCTTGCGAACGCTTCGATCACGAGGCGGTGCGGCGCCTGCTGCTGCGCGCGGTGCAGGGCTACGCGCCGCAGTGCGGCATCGAGGATCTGCTGTGGAACGAGCAAGACCGGCTGGCGGCGCCGCACCTGACGCTGGTGGCGCCGGGCGGCGCGCT
>JACMLV010000021.1 GCA_014379395.1 Burkholderiaceae bacterium | reverse complement strand
GTGCGCTTGGTGGCGCTGCCGCTGACGGAATCCAGTTAAGCCGGCGATAAGATTTTTTCCGGCAGGCTTGGTCAAACTGCGGTAACAATTGGTCGCTAGACTATCGGTCTGCCCTGAACGAGGGCGGCAACTAGCGCCAACCAGAGGGCGGCTACTACCGGCGCCGGCGGTCGGGAAATATACCGGCACCAATTCCCCCGGCCCGCTCCCCGGGCCGTTTTGTCGCGGCAAAAAGACTGCGATTTTTTAAGCCGACCGCAAAACCCTTCGCCCGCTTTGCGCCATCAATTCAAGTCCGCCCCCATTAAAGCCGGCCTCAAGCGCTTTAAATGCATCTCGACAGCAAGCCGCTACCGATCGGAAATAAAGCGCACTGATGCACGTCAGTAGTGCAAGCGGGCAGAAAGACGCCAACGCAAAATGCTTATAGCATTTGCTCGACACGGCCGCCGGCGGCGGAGTCATGGCTACAGGAATGGCTGTGTCTGATTCCACTGTCCCTGGTCGCAACGGGGCTGTCTCGATCGAATCGTGCTTAAACCTGATAAGGAAGCATTCACATGACTATCCAACGTATCGCGATTATTGGAGCGGGAGGACATGCCACCGTTGTGGCGAGCGCAATTATTGCTTCCGGAAACGAGGTGGTGGGCTTCTATGCCGACCCGCCCGAGAGTTGGGGCAGCAAAATTTTCGGCATCCCGGTCTGGGGTCCGGTGAGCGAACTGTCATCCAAAAATTGCTCGCACGCGATTGTTGCGATAGGCGATAACGCGGCGCGCAAGCGGATTTCCTCGGCGATCGATATGGATTGGGCGACCGTGGTGCACCCATTCTCCTGGGTGCATCCCGACGTCCCCCTGGGCGAGGGAACCATCGTTTGCGCCGGCGCGATCGTCCAGCCCGGCGCCCGCGTCGGTTCGCATGTCATCCTCAACACCAAGGCCAGCGTCGATCATGACTGCCAGGTCGGCGACTACGCGCATATCGCAGTCGCGCATCTGGCGGGAGGGGCGTCGATCGACGAGGGCGTCTTCATGGCGCTCGGCTGCACCGTCCTTCCCAAGGTTCATATCGGGGCCTGGGCCACGGTCGGTTCCGGAGCGGTGGCAAGGAAAAATGTGCCGCCAAACACCACCGTCGTCGGCAATCCGGCGCGCTCGCTCGACGAGATTCGCCGGCAGCGCAACAGAGAGGATTGAAGATGCCGAATCCCTCACCGGCGACCAGAAAATGAAAATCATGCGAGTCGACGTTAGCCGGGGCGGATGCGCCAGTTTCACTTACCCGCCAGCCCGGCGGACGCGACCGTCACATCCCATTCATGCGCGGCCACGAACTGGAACAGGAAGGCGATGAAACTCTCGGCCGCCGGCGACAGGGAACGGCCGCCCTTGGTATAGACGAAAAACTTGCGCGTGAGCTCGGGATCTTGCAGCAGCCGCATCTGCAAGCGATACAGCTTCACCATCGGTTCGGCGTACGGCAGGCAGGTCGTGATGCCCAAGCCGGCGCTGACCATGGCCAGGGCGGTCGTCATGAACGTGACTTCGTTATAGGGGCTGAGCGACGGATCGCGCACGGAGCTGTGCATGTCGCGCAGCAGCCGCGCGGTGAATTCCCCCTGCAGCGCGATGAACGGGAAGTCGTTGACGTCGGACCAGCTGACGCGCTCGCGCCGTTCCAGTGGATGGTTATTCGGGAACACCACGACAAACGGCATTTCAAACAGCAGCTGCGCGTCGATCCCCGGCGTCGGATCGCGCTCCGGGCCGACGCCAAAATCGACCTCGCCGCTGAACACCCGGCCCGACACCTGCTCGACCGGGCAATCGACCAGCCTGACCTGCACCTCGGGATGCGCGAGCCGATAGGCGGCGATCACTTCCGGCAGCAGGGTGCACGACATCATCTGCGGCGCGGCGACCCTGACCATGCCGGTTTTCAGCGCCTTGCGGTTGGCGATCTCTAGCATGGCGCCGTCGAGATCCTCGATCATCTTGTCGAACAGCGGATACAGCTCGCGCCCGAGCTCGGACAACTGCGTCTTGCGCGTGCTGCGCTCGAACACCTTGACGCCGAGCACCTGCTCCAGATCCTTGATCAGTCCGCTAAGCGCGGACTGGGTGACATTCAGATGCGCCGCCGCCATCGTGAAACTACCGGTTTTGGCGAGGGCGACAAAGGCGCGCATCTGGCGCATGCTTGGACTCATAAGATAATCCGATAAATTGATAAGAAAATACTGTTTGTATGATAGCCGAAACGGGATTCTAATAGTCAATAACGTGACGCGGCGCAGTTCAAGATTGCCGGCCGAGACAAGATCGCGATGACAGACGCCATCCAAATCAGGAGATACGCAACATGCTACAAGCAGCCCCATCGGGAGCCTCGCCCCTATCATCCCTATCATCCCTATCCAGCGGCGCCCAAGCGGCCCGCGCAGTCGAGGCCGAAAAACAAGTCGTTGGCAAAGTGTCCCGGCGCCTGTTGTGGTTCATCTTCCTGCTCTTCGTTTTTTCCTTTCTTGACCGCATCAACATCGGTTTTGCCGGCCTGACCATGATGAAGGACCTGGGCCTGACGTCGACCCAGTTCGGCCTGGCGACCACCCTGTTCTACATCGCCTACATCGCTTGCGGCATTCCGAGCAACATCGTGCTGGCGCGCATCGGCGCCCGGCGCTGGATCGGCACCATCATGATCGCCTGGGGTCTGGCGTCGACCGCGACGATGTTTGCGACCAGCCCGAACACGCTCTATCTGCTGCGCGTGCTGGTCGGCATCGCCGAGGCGGGTTTCCTGCCAGGCATGCTGGTGTACATGACGCTGTGGTTTCCGCCGGCCTACCGGGCGCGCGCCAACGCGCTGTTCATGATCGCCATGCCGGTCACCGCCGCATTGGGCTCGGCCTTGTCGGGCTATATCCTGTCGCTGGACGGCGCCCTCGGCTTGAAGGGTTGGCAATGGTTGTTCATGCTCGAAGGCCTGCCATCGGCCATCCTCGGCCTGATCGTTTTTTCCTATCTGGACGACAAGCCGGAAACGGCGAAGTGGCTCTCCGCGGACGAGAAGGCGGTGCTGGCGCGCAGCCTGCAAGCGCAGCGCGTGCCGGCCGCGGCCGAAGCCGACGCGGCGCAGACCACCGGCGGCCGCAGCCTGTTTGCCGAGTTGACGTCGCTGACCGTCGTCAAGTTCGCCGTCGCCTATTTCTGCCTTGTCAATACGCTCGCCATGGTGGCCGTCTGGGCGCCGCTGATCGTCAAGAGCTTCAGCGCCGACGCGAGTAACCGCACGATCGGGCTGCTGGCCGCGATCCCGCAAGTGGTGACCATCATCGCGATGATCTGGTGGGGGCGCCGTTCGGACCGCAAGCAAGAACGCCGCTGGCACCTGGCGCTGCCGATGCTGATGGCGGCGGCGGGCTGGCTGTTCACGGCCATGTCGGGCAACCCGGCCGTCCAGATGCTCGGGATATGCATGGCCTCGGCCGGCTCTTACACCGCCATGTCGATTTTCTGGACCACGCCCGACCAGGCCCTCAGCATCAAGGCGCAAGTCATCGGCATCGCAGTGATCAACGCGATGGGCAACATCAGCTCGGCGCTCAATCCGCTCATCGTCGGCTGGTTGAAGGATACGACGCACAGCTTCAAGTCCGGCCTGCTGTATTCGGCCACCCTGATGTTGGCTGGCGTGGTCATCGTGTTGCTGCTGCCCCTAGCCGGCCGCAAGAAAAACGGCGCACCCATGAAAACCAGCCCTTAATTTTGTCTGATTACAAAAGCACTATTTTTCCGGCGCTCTGCCGGATACGAGGAAATGATATGCACCAACCAACCACCGAAGCGCGGCCTTCCATCTATTACAACTATCAAGTCTTCAAGCCTTGGCTGCCGTCGGCCCATGCGCGGCAAAAACGCAAGCGCGTGGTCATCGCCGGCTCTGGCCCCGCCGGCATGGTGGCCGCGCTGGAATTGGCCCGTCTGGGCGTGCCCAGCGTGATCGTGACGTCGGAACTGCAAGTATCCCAGGGCAGCCGCGCGATCGTCTTCACCCGCCGCTCGATGGAAATCCTGCAACAAGTGGGCGTCGCCGATCAGATGACCGAAAACGGCCTGCCCTGGCGTTTCGGCAACTCCTACTATCGCGGTCAGCGCGTGTTCCGGATGGAGGCGCCGCATGACGCGGACGACCGCTTCTTCCCGATGATCAATATCCAGCAGCAGTATATGGAGCAATACCTGCTCGAAGCCTGCGAGGCGAACCCGCTGATTGACTTCCGGTGGGGCAACAAAGTGGTGAAGGTGGAGCAAGGGGCCGCCCTGGCCCACGTGACCATCGACACGCCCGAAGGCCCGTACACGCTGGAAACCGACTGGCTGGTGGCCGCCGACGGTGGCCGCTCGGAAATCCGCGCGGCGATGAATCTGCACATGGAAGGCTCGTCCTACGAGGGCTTCTTCGTGATCGCCGATATCCGCGTCGATCTGCCGCTGCCGACCGAGCGCCTGGCTTACTTCGATCCCGAGTGGAATCCGGGCAACACGATCCTGATGCACCGCGAACCGCACGGCATCTGGCGCGTCGACTACCAGCTGCCGCCCGGCGAGACGCCAGAGGAAGCGCTCCAGCCCGAGTCCCTCAAGCGCCGCATCGACGCCCAACTGGCCATGATCGGCCACGCCGGCGCCAAGTGGGAGATGGACTGGAACTCGGTCTATTCCGCCCGCACGCTGACGCTGCCCGACTACGTGCAAGGCCGCGTGATCTTCACCGGCGACGCGGCCCACCTGCTGCCGATCTTCGGTGTGCGCGGCGCCAACACCGGCTTTCAGGACGCGCAATCGCTGGCCTGGCACCTGGCCTTCGTCGTCAAGGGACTGGCGGGCGAACGGCTGCTGGCCAACCACAGCGCCGAACGGGTCGGCGCGGCGCGCGAAATCATCGACGAGGCCGGCAAGAGCACGCGCTTCATGGCGCCGCCCAGCGCCGGCTTCCGCCTGCTGCGCGACGCCGTGCTGTCTCTGTCCTTGAGCGAAGAGTTCGTGCGCCCGCTGTACCACTGGCGCACCTCGCGCCCGCACGAGTACAGCGGCTCGGCGCTCAACAGCCAGGGCGACGACAACGCCTTGTTCAAGTCCGGCCCGGCCCACGGCGCGCCGCCGCAAAACATCCGCCTGGCGCCGAACGACTTCCTGCTCGATCACCTGGGCGGCGGCTTCGACCTGCTGTACTTCACCAACGCCGACGCGCTTCCCGAACCGATGCGGCAAGTGCTGGCGGCCACCCGCGCGCGCGGCGTGCCGATCAGGGTGACGGCCATCGGCGCCGCCGCGCCGGTCGAAGGCGCCGACCTGACCCTGGCCGACCTCGACGGCCACTTCCGCAATCGCTACGGCGTGCGGGCGAACGGCGCGGCCTACCTGCTGCGCCCCGACCAGCACGTCTGCGCGCGCTGGCTGACGCTGGACGCGACCCGCCTGCAAGCCGCCCTCAACACCGCCCTGCCCCAATAATAGGAGAGCTCCATGACCACAAGCAAAAACGCCCTGACCATCCCTGGTCTGGAAACCGTGTACGACGCCCTGGCCAACGCCATCGACCAGGCCGGCCGGGACAAGTCCGAACTGTTCCTGGTAAAACTGGCGCTGCTGAACGCGAACGCGTTGGGCGACCCGAAAACCTTCGACGCCCACATCCAGTCCGCGCTGCGCGACCTGTGATGCCCGGGCAATCTTGACGCGCTTTTTTTAGGAATCGAAAATGAAAATACAGAAAAT
>JACMLV010000216.1 GCA_014379395.1 Burkholderiaceae bacterium | reverse complement strand
GGATGGGCCTGGTATTGGCGCAGGCATTCGTCGGCGCCCGGCTCGGGCACCTTGACTTCCTGCGCCAGCAGCGCCTCGATCACGGCGTCGTCGGCGCCGGCCAGGCCCTGCGCGCGGGCCTCGTCGAGCAGCACGCGGCGCAGCACCAGCGCCGTCATCGCGCTGCGCAGCGGGTCCGGCGCGTCCTGATGGTCGGGCAATTCCTTTTCCATGTCGGCGTCGGACAACTCATAGCCATTGACGATAACGGGCATCATCTTCTCCTTCGTGCTTATTACTTATTTAATCAAAAAGCCGATCAACGCGAACGCACCAGCTGCCAGGCGCGGGTCAGGTAGCCGACCGAGGCCATGCCGCTCCACACGTGCACCAGGCGGGTGAACGGGAAGATCACGAACAGGCTCAGGCCCATGAACAGGTGGGCTTTGAACAGGAACGGCGCGGTCAAGATGAAGTCGGCGGCGTCGCCGCGGAAGGTGACGATGTGCTGCGCCCAGTTCATCAACAACACCATCATGTGGCCGTCGGTGTGGCTGGCGGACTCGACGATGGTCGACAGGCCCAGCACCAGCGTGACCAGGATCCACACCAGCAGGACGCGGTCGCCGGTGGTGGTGACGGCGGCGATGCGGGCGTTGGTGAAACGGCGGTGCAGCAGGATCAACAGGCCGAGCAGGCACAGGCCGCCGAAGGCGCCGCCGGCCGACATCGCGATCACTTGCTTGAAGCCGTGCGAGACGCCCAGCGTGTCCCAGACCACGACCGGCGTCAACAGACCGACCAGGTGGCCGAAGAACAGGCCGAGGATGCCGGCGTGGAACAGGATGTTGCCCAGGCGGAGGTTACCGGTGTGCAGCATCTGCGACGAGTCGCTCTTCCAGGTGTACTGTTCGCGCTCGAAGCGCGCCAGGCTGCCGAGCAGGAAGACCGCCAGGGCGATGTACGGGTAGATCCCGTAGAGGAATTGGTGCAGGTAGTTCATGATCGGCTCGCTTTAAGAATGGCCGCAGGAGGTCGGCGCCGCTGGATCGCGGCTGACCTGGCGCGGATAGAAATTGACGGTCTGCTGGCCCGGGGTCTGCGGGCGCAGCAGAGGCTCGACGCCGTCGGCGCCGGGGCCGAAGGTTTCCATCGCCTCGTCCATGTCGCGCACCGGCGGATCGTTCTGCTCGCGCGGGACGACGTCGGTGAGCGTGGTCAAGAGCTCGAAAATCACGCTGTACGGGCTGTCGTTGCGGCGCAGGCGCGCCCCGACCGCCGCCAGCACGTGGATCGCCTCGCCCAGCAGCGGCTCGGAAACCTCCGCCTCCATCAGGCTGAGGAATTCGAGGAACAGCGGCACGAAGTCGGGCAGCTCGTTGGCTTCCGGCTCGAAGCCGTGGCGCCGGTATTCCTCGATCAGGTCGACCATCGCCTGGCCGCGGTCACGGCTCTCGCCGTGGATGTGTTCGAACAGATGCAGCGCCTGCGACGGCGTGCGGTCGAACGTGGCGACGTAGTTCTCTTGCAGCGCGATCAGGCCGTCGCCGCGCAGAAAATCGAACAGCGGGCGCAGGGTCTGCAGTTGGCGCGGGTCGTGCGCCGCCTCCTGCTCCAGCTCCGGCAGCGCGGCGATCAGGTCGGACTCGGGGTAGCTAAGCAACGCCGACAGTACGCGATATATACGCATGGGTGGTTCTCCTGGTTTCGCTGGTTACTCGGACATCGAGGCTTTTTTGCGCGACTTCGGCATCGAGACGAAGATCGCGCTGCCCTGCGGCTTCTTGCCGAACAGCGAGCCGTCCGAGGTGCCGCTCGAGCAGCCGTTGCCGAAGGTGAAGCCGCAACTGCCCTTCTCGTTGAAGCTGTCCTCGACCATCTCCTTGTGCGAGGACGGAATCACGAAGCGGTCCTCGTAGTTGGCGATCGCCAGGGTCTGGTACATGTCTTCGACTTGCGCCGCCGACAGGCCGACTTGCTTCAAGACCAGCTCGTCCTTGGTGCCGAACACGGTTTCCGAGCGCTTGTAGGCGCGCATCGCCAGCATCCGTTCGAGCGCGGTGACGATCGGGCGCTCCTCGCCGGCCGTCAACAGGTTGGCCAGGTAGCGCATCGGGATGCGCAGGGATTTGACGTCCGGGATGATGCCGTCCATGCCCATGTGGCCGGCCTCGGCCGCCTTCTGGATCGGCGACAGCGGCGGCACGTACCAGACCATCGGCAGGGTGCGGTATTCCGGATGCAGCGGGAAGGCGATCTTCCACTCGACAGCCATCTTGTAGACCGGCGACTTCTGGGCCGAGGCGATCCAGCTGTCGGGCACGCCTTGCCGGCGCGCCTCGGCCTGGATGGCCGGGTCGTGCGGGTCGAGGAACACGCCCAGCTGCGCCTCGTACAGGTCCTGCTCGTTCGGCACCGAGGCCGCCGCCTCGATCTTGTCGGCGTCGTACAGCAACACGCCCAGGTAGCGGATGCGCCCGACGCAGGTTTCCGAGCACACCGTCGGCTGGCCGGCCTCGATGCGCGGATAGCAGAAGGTGCACTTCTCGGCCTTGCCGGACGACCAGTTGTAATAAATCTTCTTGTACGGGCAGCCGGAGATGCACATGCGCCAGCCGCGGCACTTGTCCTGGTCGACCAGCACGATGCCGTCGTCCTCGCGCTTGTAGATCGAGCCCGACGGGCAGGACGCGACGCAGGCCGGATTCAAGCAGTGTTCGCACAGGCGTGGCAGGTACATCAGGAAGGTGTTTTCAAAGGTCGAATACATCTCCTTCTGCACGCCCTCGAACAGGGCGTCGCGGCCGCGCGAGCTGAACTCGCCGCCCAGATCGTCCTCCCAGTTCGGGCCCCATTCGATCTTGTCCATCTTCTTGCCGGTGATCACGGAGATCGGGCGCGCCGTCGGCGGCGTCTGCATCAGCGGCGCGTTTTGCAGGTGCTCGTAGTCGAAGGTGAACGGCTCGTAGTAGTCGTCGATCTGCGGCAGGTTCGGATTGGCGAAGATGTTCGCCAGAATCTTCAGCTTGCCGCCCTGGCGCGGCTCGAGCTTGCCGGCCGCGGTGCGGTTCCAGCCGCCCTTCCATTTGGACTGGTTCTGCCATTCCTTCGGATAACCGATGCCGGGCTTGCTCTCGACGTTGTTGAACCAGGCGTACTCGACGCCGTCGCGGCTGGTCCAGACGTTTTTGCAGGTGATCGAACAGGTGTGGCAACCGATACACTTGTCCAGGTTGAGCACCATGCCTACTTGTGCGCGAATTCTCATGCTGCCGCTCCTTCTTCATCAAGCTTGCCGTCGAGCCAGTCGACCTTTTTCATCTTGCGCAGGACCACGAATTCATCGCGGTTGCTGCCCACCGTGCCGTAGTAATTGAAGCCATACGCGAACTGGGCGTAGCCGCCGATCATGTGGGTCGGCTTCAACACGGTGCGGGTGACCGAGTTGTGGATGCCGCCGCGCATGCCGCTCAATTCCGCGCCCGGCGTGTTGACGATTTTTTCCTGGGCGTGGTACATCAGGCACATGCCCTTCGGCACCCGCTGGCTGACCACGACGCGCGCCGTCAGCGTGCCGTTGCTGTTGAACACCTCGACCCAGTCGTTGTCGACCAGCCCGGCCTCCTTGGCCTCTTCCTCGCAGACCCAGACGTGCGGCCCGCCGCGGCTCAGGGTCAGCATGCGCAGGTTGTCCGAGTAGGTCGAGTGGATGCCCCATTTCTGGTGCGGCGTGATCCAGTTCAGCACGATCTCTTTTTCGCCGTTCGGATGCTTATTGAGCATCGGCGCCACCGTCTTGGTGTCGATCGCCGGCTTGTACACGCACAGGCCCTCGCCGAAGTCGAGCATCCAGCGGTGATCCATGTAGAACTGCTGGCGGCCGGTCAGCGTGCGCCAAGGAATCATTTCATGCACGTTGGTGTAGCCGGCGTTGTAGCTGACTTCTTCCGATTCCAGACCCGACCAGGTCGGCGCCGAGATGATCTTGCGCGGCTGCGCCTGAACATCGCGGAAGCGGATCTTGTCGTGCTCGCGGCCGACGGCCAGATGGCTGTGGTCGCGCCCGGTGATCTTGGACAGCGCCTCCCAGGCCTTGACCGACACGTGGCCGTTGGTTTCCGGCGCGAACGTCAGGATCATCTCGGCCGCGTCGATCGCGGTCTGGATGTTCGGACGGCCCTTGCTGACGCCCTCCTCGGTGACGATCTTGTTGATACCGCCGATCTCGCCGACTTCATGCTCGGTGTTCCAGTTGATGCCCTTGCCGCCGTTGCCCAGCTTGTCGAGCAGGGGCCCGATCGAGGTGAACTTCTTGTAGATGTCCTTGTAGTTGCGCTCGACGACGACGAAGTTCGGCGCGGTCTTGCCCGGGATCAGGTCGCATTCGCCCTTCTTCCAGTCCTTCGGCTCGAACGGCTGGCCCAGCTCGCCCGGCGTGTCGTGCAGCAGCGGCTGCAGCACGATGTCCTTGCGGGTGCCGAGGTACTCGCCGCCGATTTCGGAGAACTTCTTGGCGATGCCCTTGTAGATTTCCCAGTCGGTCTTGCTCTCCCACAGCGGCTGCACGGCCTCCGACAGCGGGTGGATGAACGGGTGCATGTCGGACGTGTTCAAATCGTCCTTCTCGTACCAGGTCGCGGTCGGCAACACGATATCGCCGTACAGGCAGGTCGTGCTCATGCGGAAATCCAGCACCACCAGCAAATCGAGCTTGCCTTCGGCGGCGACCGGGCGGAATTTCACTTCCGACGGCTTGACCGCGTCTTCCGGATCGTCGAACAGCGCGTTCTGGGTGCCCAGCAGGTACTTGAGGAAATATTCGTGGCCCTTGCCCGAGCTGCCGAGGATGTTCGAGCGCCAGACAAACATATTGCGCGGGAAATTCTTCGGATTGTCCGGATCGTCGCAGCTCATGTTGACCTTGCCCGATTTCAATGCCTCGGTCAGGTATTGCTGCGGCTCCATGCCGGCCTTGGCGGCGTCGTCGCACACGTCGAGCGGATTGGTCTCCAACTGCGGCGCCGAGGGCAGCCAGCCCATGCGTTCGGACTTGGCGTTCAGGTCGATCATGCTCATGTGGCTGATCTTGGACTTGTCGGCGGTCGGCGCGAGGATCTCGTCGACATGCACTTTTTCATGGCGCCACTGGCTGGTGTGGGCGTAGAAGAAGCTGGTGCCGTTCATCTGGCGCGGCGGACGCACCCAGTCGGAGGCGAAGGCGAGTGGCGCCCAGCCGAACTGCGGACGCAGCTTTTCCTGGCCGACGTAGTGGGCCCAGCCGCCGCCGGATTGGCCGACGCAACCGCACATCATCAGCATGTTGATGATGCCGCGATAAGTCATGTCGTTGTGATACCAGTGGTTCAGCGCCGCGCCGACGATGACCATGCTCTTGCCGTGGGTGTCGTGGGCGTTCTGGGCGAACTCGCGCGCCACCTGGATCACCAGGTCGCGCTTGACGCTGGTGTGCTTCTCTTGCCAGGCCGGGGTGTACGGCACGTCGTCGTTGTAGGAGGTGGCGACCGCGCCGCCCAGGCCCTGGTCGACGCCGTAGTTGGCCATCGACAAGTCGTACACGGTGGCGACCAGCGCCACGCTGCCGTCGGCGAGCGTGATCTTGCGGGCCGGCACGTTGCGTTGCAGCAGATCGTTGGCGTCCGCGCCGCCGAAGTAGCTGAAGCCGACGGTGACGATCTGGTCGTGCTTGCCGACCAGGCTGAGCAGGGGCTCGATGTGCGCGCCGCTGCCGCCGTCCTTGGTTTCCAGATTCCAGCGGCCGACCTTGGCGCCGTCGTTGAACTTGTTCTCGCCCCAGCGGAAGCCGATCGAACCGTTCGGCGCGACCACCTTGCCGCTGATCTCGTCGATCGCCAGCGTCTTCCAGTCGGCGTTGTTGGCCTCGTCCAGGCTATCCGGCAATTGCGAGGCGCGCAGCATCTGATCCGGCACGTAGCTGCCGTTGCGCTCGACCAGGCGGACCAGCATCGGCATGTCGGTGTATTGCTTGACGTAGCTGCGGAAGTAGTCGGACTTGTTCTCTAAGTGGAATTCCTTCAGGATCACATGGCCCATCGCCATCGCCAGCGCGGCGTCGGTGCCCTGCTTGGGCGCCATCCAGATGTCGCCGAACTTCACCATCTCGCCGAAGTCGCTCGACACGGCCACCGTCTTGGTGCCCTTGTAGCGCACCTCGGTGTAGAAGTGGGCGTCCGGGGTGCGCGTTTGCGGCACGTTCGAGCCCCACACCATCAGATAGGTCGAGTTGTACCAGTCGGCCGATTCCGGCACGTCGGTCTGCTCGCCCCACACCTGCGGGCTGGCCGGCGGCAAGTCGCAATACCAGTCATAGAACGAGAGCGGCACGCCGCCGATCAGGGACAGGTAACGCGAACCGGCCGCGTACGACACCATCGACATGGCCGGGATCGGCGAGAAGCCGACCACCCGGTCCGGGCCGAATTTCTTGATCGTGAACGCGTTCGAGGCGGCGATCATTTCCTGCGCCGTGTCCCAGTCGGCGCGCACGAAGCCGCCCAGGCCGCGGATCGATTTGTAGCGCTTGGCCTTCTCAGGATTCTGGCTGATCGACTCCCACGCCGTGACCGGGTCCATGGTCTTGCGCGCCTCGCGCCACATTTCCATCAGGCGGCCGCGGATCATCGGGTACTTGATGCGCTGAGCCGAATACACGTACCAGCTGTAGGAAGCGCCGCGCGGGCAGCCGCGCGGCTCGTGGTTCGGCAGGTCGGGACGGGTGCGCGGGTAATCGGTCTGCTGGGTTTCCCAGGTGATCAGGCCGTTCTTCACATACACCTTCCACGAACACGAACCGGTGCAATTGACGCCGTGGGTCGAGCGCACGATCTTGTCGTGCTGCCAGCGGCTGCGGTAGGTGTTCTCCCACTTGCGGTCTTCGTCGACGACGGCGCCGTGACCGTCGGAAAAGGTCGACTTCACCTTCGACATGAACTTCAATCTATCCAGGAAATGACTCATCGTATTTCTCCATATCATCAGGCGGGGATGCGCCCACATCGTTCTATTGCCAATTGCATATAGAGTACGTGGCCGCGCCCGCTTCGCCCATTCCTCGGTGCGCTAGCGGACAGGGGCATTGGCACTAGGGCGACTAGTGCGAAAGAACTAGATGATCGGACGCGATTTTTTTCGCGCGGCAAGCTTACATATCCGCAAAGCAACAGTTACAATTAATTAAACCAAGCGATTAAACAATGATCGCCGCCCCGCCCTTTCCGCAACAAGCTCGACCGATACGAAGAAAAATCCGCATACCAAGGTAAGCAGTTACCGTTGAGCGCAGTTCCGTTTTCGCACAACCACCAAGGGAACCACGATGAAACCACTCGTCATTGTTTTTGCTCTCGCCTGCCTGGGACACACCGCGCTGCACGCCGCCGAGCGCCTGCCGACGATCCCGCCGGAACGCTATACGGACGAACAAAGGAAGGCGGCCGACGAATTCATGGCCTCGCGCAAGGTGCCGGTGTTCGGCCCGTTCGAGCCGCTGATGCACAGCCCGCAGGTGATGAGCCAGGCGCGCGCCACCGGCGACTACCTGCGCTACAACTCGGCGCTCGGCAATGTGCTGAGCGAACTGGCGATCCTGATCACGGCGCGCGAATGGGCCCAGGATTACGAGTGGTATGTGCATTATCCGATCGCCATCAAGGCCGGCATCAAACCGGAGATCGCCAACGCGATCGCCGACGCGCGCCGGCCGCTCGGCATGAGCGAGGACGAGGAAATCGTGTATGAGTTTTCGACCGAGCTGCACAAAAACAAGCGGGTCTCGGCGCGCACCTTCGAGCGCGCCGAAAAGCGCTTCGGCAAGAAGGGCGTGGTCGACCTCACCGGCATCAACGCTTATTACACGCTGCTGGCGATGCAGATGAATGTGGCGCAGTATCCGGTGCCGAGGGACGCGAAGAAGCTGGCGCGCTTTCCTGAATAGGCGTTAAACGCCGAGCCGGCCAGCGGCGGCAATTGGCCGCTGGCCGAACACACTGCTCCCTGTTTTGTTCGCCAATCTGGCATTTGTGATTGCCAGCCGATGGGATTTAACGGGGCGTTATCTTTGCGGCCTTGTCGCCTTATCCTCTACCGTTGAGGCATCCACAGTTGTTTCGCGCGGCGGCAACGATGAAATTTTCGCGACTTTAGACAGCCTGCGCGCGCTACTCCTTGGAGTGCGGCTATGGATATAGGCTTCCAAGGCGCGAACCACCACATCGTTTAGACAAACGTCATCTTCGATAGCCCGCAGTGTTGCATTTTTATGTAAGGACGGAGGAATACGCACATTGAACTGGCCTTTATGCGGCTTCTTCGGCGCTCTACCCAGAAATGCACATGTTTCAATATAGTCATCCACGGCGGACTCGAATTCCTTTTGAAGACCAGCCGGCGATGGCGCTTCATATGTCACCAAATCATCAATGAATAGGATTTTTCCGCGGCAAACCATTCGTTCCATATCCAGCTCGGCCGATCCATCATAATCTTTATACTTTAAAATATTCATGCTGCGTTCCTAAATGAAGCCATGTGTTTTCAGGTGCTCAATTACATCCACGATGCATCCCTTATCAACAATGGATGAAGGATGAGGTTCGTGGCAAATGATCATTGCATCTTTGCCTTCATGATAAAACTTCCGTCTCGATCCGCTTCCCTTCACCAGCACATAACCGAAATGCAATAGAATCGCCTTCAACTCGTCCCATTTAAGCGATGAAGGCGTCGGTGTCGC
>JACMLV010000215.1 GCA_014379395.1 Burkholderiaceae bacterium | reverse complement strand
TCGGCGGCGAGCAATTGCTCCTTGGCGGCGCGACAGCGCTCCATCAGCTGCGACAAACGCGCGGCCGACAGCCGCGCCGCGCCGGCGTCGCCGTCGGCCAGGCGCGACTCGACCAGATGCGCCAGCGCCAAGTCCATGTTGTCGCCGCCGAGGATCAGGTGGTTGCCGACGCCGATGCGGGACAGTTCTGGCGTGCCGTCGGCCTGCCGCTCGACCTTGATCAGGCTGAAATCGGTGGTGCCGCCGCCGACGTCGCACACCAGCACCAGCTTGGCCTGCGCCAGCTCGGCGTCCAAAGTGGCGCGATGGCGGAACAGCCAGTCGTAGAAGGCGGCCTGCGGCTCTTCCAGCAGCCGCAAGTTCGATAGCCCGGCCTGGCGCGCCGCCGTCATCGTCAGCGCCCGCGCGCCCTCGTCGAAGGAGGCGGGAACGGTCAGCACCAGCTCCTGTTGTTCAAGCGGATGCGCGGGAAAACGCCAGTTCCACGCCGCCCGCACATAGGCCAGATAGCTGGCGCTGGCCGTCACCGGCGAGACCTTGCCGACGTCGTCGCCGGCGCCCCACGGCAGGATCGGCGCGAGGCGGTCGACGCTGGCGTGCGAGAGCCAGCTCTTGGCGCTCGCCACCAGCCGGCCCGGAACCTGCGCGCCGAGCTTGCGCGCCAGGGCGCCGATCACCGCCGGCGGCTGGCCGGCGGCCTCGTTTTGCGGCCACGGCAGTTGCAGCGCGCCGGGCGCCAGTTCGCCCTCGGCCGGGTGGTAGCGCAGCGAGGGCAGCAGGGCGCTGGCCGCCACTTCGCCCGGCGCCACCAGTTGCTCGATCGGGAACAGCTCGATGCGCTGCTCGCCCGCCGCGGCGTCGAGCGGCGCGTAGGCGACGACCGTGTTGGTGGTGCCAAGGTCGATGCCGACCACGTATTGCTTCGCGTTGCGCCCCATCTTGCTGCCCATTACGCCGCCGCCGCTCCTGCTCCTGTTCCCGCCCCGCGCACGTCGAACTCCACCTTCCAGCGCTCGCTGCCGCTGGTCGGCACGGCCATCAGCTCCAGCGTGCCGGCCTCGGTCACCTTGGCGTGCAGCGCCACCTGCACCACCTCGCCGGCCTGGCGGCCCTCGGGCGGCAGCGTCATCTGGATCTCGTTGAGTTCCTGCAATTCGTCCGGCTGCCAGAAGTCGAGCAGGGCGCCGATCTGGTCGTGGCGCCGGGTCGACGAGCCGAAGAAGCGGAAATGCACCGGCTCGCCCACCACCAGGCCGAACAGTTGGCTCGGCAGGGCCGCCTCGCTGCCTTCCTCCATGCCGAACGGGGCCACGCACAGCGCCTGGATCGGCGGCTCCATGCCGGGGATGGCCGGCATCGCCGATTCCACCGCGAGATAGTAGGAGCGCGCCGTGCCGCCGCGGATGCGCACGCCTTGCCCGCGCCGCACATAGCTGTAATAGGCCGCGCCGCGCGCGACCGCCAGGTCGAGATCGGCGCCGCCGAGCAGGCGCGCCGGCTGCGCGCCCTCGGCCGCGAGCCAGTCGTTGACGGTGTCCAGTATCCGGCTCGACAACACGTCCGACTTGAACACGCCGCCGTTGAACAGCACGGCGGTCGGATGCAGGAAGCTGGCGCCGGCGTTCAGGTGCCCGGCAAAGCCCTCCAGCTCGCCGGCCGCGTCCACCTGGCGCCCGAGGAAGGCGGCCAGATGGCGCGTCACGGCGGCGTCCTGCGCATACGGCAGGCCGAGCTGGGTCAGGCCGGAACGGGCGCGCACGGCCGGCCGCGCGGCCGCGTCCACGCGCGGGAAGAATCCTTCCAGGATCGAGGACGTCACTTCTTCGCGCGTCAGCTCGGTGCGCACCGAGCCGCCGATCAGCTTCGAGCCGCGGCTCGGCACCACGATCGGCAGCATGGACAGGCTTGGATCGGCCAGCAGCTTTTCCTTGGCGCCGCGGCAGGCGTAGGTGAGCGAGCGCATCTGCCAGGCGTCGAGCTGGGTGTTGCTGGCGGCCAGCTTGCGCGCGACCATGTAGGCCAGCGCCAGATCCATGTTGTCGCCGCCGAGCAGGATGTGCTCGCCGACCGCGATCCGGTGCGGCTCGAGCACGCCGTCGCGCTCGAGCACCGCGATCAGCGAAAAATCGCTGGTGCCGCCGCCGACGTCGACGGCCAGGATGATGTCGCCCGGCTTGACCTCCTTGCGCCAGCGCCCGGCGCTGCCCTGGATCCAGCTGTACAGCGCCGCCTGCGGCTCCTCCAGCAGGGTCAGGCCCTCGTAGCCGGCCGCCTTGGCCGCCTCGACGGTGAGCTCGCGCGCGGCCGGATCGAACGAGGCCGGAATCGTCACCGTGACGGCCTGCTCGGCGAACGGCGCCTCCGGGTGGGCCTGGTCCCAGGCCCGCTTCAAGTGCGTCAGATAGCGCGTCGAGGCCGTCAAGGGCGACACGCGTTCCACCTCCGGCGGCGCGTCGGACGGCAGGATCGCCGCGCGGCGGTCCACGCCCGGATGGCAGAGCCAGCTTTTCGCGCTGGCCACCAACCGGATCGGCGTCGCCGCGCCGCGGCTGCGCGCCATCTCGCCGACCACGTAGCCTTGTTCTCCGGCCGCCGCGTCCCACGGCAGGGCCAGCTCGCCGGGCGCGAGCTCG
>JACMLV010000214.1 GCA_014379395.1 Burkholderiaceae bacterium | reverse complement strand
CGGATGATCTGGTGGTCGCGGTACAGCAAGCCCTTGGCCTCGGCCTGATCGAGCGTCTGCTCGATGGCGTTGATGGTCAGGCCGGTGCGCTCGCCGAACAGGTTCGGCTCGAAGCCGCCGTTCAGGCGCAGCGCGTTGAGCATGAATTCGAAGCCCATGTCGTCGCGCCCGATCTCGTACTCCTCCTGCACCGGATTGCCGGCCGCGACCGCCTCCATGTAGGCCTTCGGCTGCTTGTAGCGGGCCTGGCGCAACACCCGGTGCGGGAACGATATCTTCGAGTGGGCGCCGGCGCCGATGCCGAGGTAGTCGCCGAACTGCCAGTAGTTGAGGTTGTGGCGCGCGCGCCGCCCCGGTTGCGCGTAGGCCGACACTTCGTACTGGCCGTAGCCGGCGGCGTTTGTCTCGGCCGCGATCATGTCGGCGATGTCGGCGCTGGCGTCGTCGTCGGGCAGCGCCGGCGGGTACTTGGCGAACAGCGTGTTCGGCTCCAGCGTCAGGTGGTACAGCGACAGGTGCGGCGGCGCGAAGCTGAGCGCGGTCGCCAGGTCCTCGCGCGCCTCCTCCAGCGTCTGCGACGGCAGCGCGTACATCAGGTCGAGGTTGAAGTTGTCGAAATTGGCTTGCGCGATCTCGACCGCGCGGCGCGCCTCGCCGTCGTCGTGGATCCGGCCCAGCGCCTGCAAATGGCGCGCGTTGAAGCTCTGGATGCCGACCGACAGGCGGTTCACGCCACTGGCCCGGTAGGACTTGAATTTCTCCGCCTCGAAGGTGCCGGGGTTGGCCTCCATCGTGATCTCGGCGTCGTGCTCGAGCGGCAGCAGGGTGCGCACGTCCGACAGCAGCCGGTCCAGCCCGGCCGCCGACAACAGGCTCGGCGTGCCGCCGCCGATGAACACCGTGTAGACCTTGCGGCCCCAGATCATCGGCAGCGCCATTTCCAGGTCGAGCCGCAACGCGTCCAGGTATTCCTGCTCGGGGAAGCCGGCGCGCGCCTCGTGCGAATTGAAGTCGCAGTACGGGCATTTGCGCACGCACCACGGGAAGTGGATGTAGAGCGAGAGCGGCGGCAGGCCGCGCAGATTGAGCGCGCCCGGTTCGAGGTATTGGCGCGCGGTGCTGGCCGCCGTCACGACGCCGGGAACCTTGGCCGCGCCGACCGGCTTGATCGGGATCATCGCAGTTTCTCGACGAGTTCGCGCAGCGCCTGGCCGCGGTGCGACAACGCGTTTTTCTGCTCGGCCGACAGTTCGGCCGCGCATTTGCCCAGCGCCGGCAGCCAGAAGTGCGGGTCGTAGCCGAAGCCGCCTTCCCCGCGCGGGGTGGCGACGATCTCGCCGTTCCAGCGGCCGTCGGCGATCACCGGCTGCGGGTCGTCGGCGTGGCGCACGTAGACCAGCACGCAGTAATAGTAGGCCGACTTGTCGGCGTGGGCGGCCAGGTCGGCGATCAATTTGGCGTTGTTGCGCGCGTCGGACTTGGGCTCGCCGGCGTAGCGCGCCGAGTAGACGCCGGGCGCGCCGCCGAGCGCGTTGACGCACACGCCGGAGTCGTCGGCCAGCGCCGGCAGCCCGGTCAGGCGCGCGGCGTGGCGCGCCTTTTCCAGCGCGTTTTCGACGAAGGTGGCGTGCGGCTCGTCCGCCTCCGGGACGTTGAATTCGCCTTGCGGGTGGACGCGGAAGCCGATCGTCGAGAGCAGCTCGTTGAATTCCTTGAGCTTGCCGGCGTTGTTGGAGGCGAGGATCAGTGTTTGGGTCATGATGGTTGAACAGGCGTCCGAAAAAAGCGTAGGCCGTATTTTATACGGCCTACGCTTTTTCTTTATACGGACGCTTTTCTTTACACGAACTATGCGGACAGGCCGAGCGCGTCCTTCTGCATACGGATCAGGTCGGCGATGCCGCCCTGCGCCAGGTCGAGCAGGCGGTTCATGCCGGCGCGGTCGAAGGCGGCGCCCTCGGCCGTGCCCTGCACTTCGATGAAGTGGCCGGCGTCGGTCATGACGACGTTCATGTCGGTGTCGCAGCCGGAGTCTTCCTCGTAGTCGAGGTCGAGCACCGGCATGCCTTGATAGATGCCGACCGAGATCGCGGCCACGAAGTGCTTGAGCGGCACCGCCGGCAGCGCGCCGCGCGCGACCAGCTGGGAGAAGGCGTCGTAGGCGGCCACCATGGCGCCGGTGATCGAGGCGGTGCGGGTGCCGCCGTCGGCCTGGATCACGTCGCAATCGAGTTGCAGGGTGCGTTCGCCGAAGCCTTGCAGGTCGAACGCGGCGCGCAGCGAGCGCCCGATCAGGCGCTGGATTTCCTGGGTGCGGCCGGACTGCTTGCCGCGCGCGGCCTCGCGGTCCATGCGCGAATGCGTCGAGCGCGGCAGCATGCCGTATTCGGCCGTCAGCCAGCCCTGCCCCTTGCCCTTCAAGAAGCCGGGCACCTTGTCTTCGATGCTGGCGGTGCAGATCACCTTGGTGTCGCCGCACTCGATCAGCACCGAGCCTTCGGCGTGGCGGGTGTATTGGCGGGTCATGCGGATGCTGCGCAGGGCGTCGACGGCGCGCCCGCTCGGGCGTTTTTCAAATGTCATGGGAGAGTCTTTTCTTCTTCAAGTGAGGGGGATTATTTGAGTACCTGGGACGATTTTTCGATCGCCCCGCGGATTTCGGCGATGGCTTTTTCGATCGCCTCGTCGTCGAACGCGTCCAGTTCGGCGGCCGCGCCCGGGCTGGCCGGCACGCCGTCCATGGTCGAGCTGACCAGGTCTTCCGGCAGCGCCTCGGTCGAGATCACGGTGTCCATGTCGGTGCTGCTGACGCTGTTGGCGGCGTCGACCGGCGCGCCCTGCCACATGATGGCCAGCGCGGTGACGTTGTCGCTGTGCGGGCCGGCGATCGCCAGCGCGCGCGCCAGCAGCTCGGGCACGGCGCGCACGATGGTCTGGCGCTGCAGCCGCTCTGCCATCTCCTCGTCGGGCAGCACCGCCCACAGGCCGTCCGAGCACAGCAGCATCAGGTCGCCCGGCAGCAGGCTGGCGCGGCGCGACATGTCGATGCGCGGCATGCTGGACGCGCCGAGACAGTTGTAGAGCTTGTTGCGGTCGGGGTGGGTGGCGCGCGCCGAGGCCGGCACCAGGCCCTTGGCGATCAGGTTTTCGACGTGCGAATGGTCGCGCGTGCGCGCCAGGATCTGGCCGTCGCGCATCCAGTACAGGCGCGAATCGCCGCAGTGGGCCCAGGTGGCGCTGTTGTGTTGGATCAGGCAGGCCACCACGGTGGTGCGCGGCGCCTCGTCCAGCCCGTTGGCGAGGCGGTGGCGGTGGATCTCGTGGTGCGCGGCCAGCAGGCTCTCCTCGAGGAAGGCCTCGGGATTTTTGACGCGCGGCTTGGCTTGCTGCTGGAAGCGCTGCGACAGCGTCTGCATGGTCAGCTGGGCCGCCACCTCGCCGTGCGGATGGCCGCCCATGCCGTCGGCCAGCACCAGCAGCAGGGCGTCGCGGGTGAAGCTGTAGCCCATGCGGTCCTGGTTGACCTTGCGGCCGCCGATCTGGCTTTCCTGATATACGGAGAATTGCATGGCTTGTCTCGCTGGTGATGGCGTTAGGAGGGACGCGTGTCGGCCGGGGCGGCGGCGGGCCGGCGCCCGAGTTCTTTGAGGCGCCCGCCGAGTCCGCGCAGGCGGCCCGACAGGCGCGCCAGCGCGCTCGGCGCGACGATCGGGTCTTGCAGCAGTTTTTG
>JACMLV010000213.1 GCA_014379395.1 Burkholderiaceae bacterium | reverse complement strand
GCGCCCGGGCGCGCCGCGCCGGGGCTACGGGTTAGCCCCGATTGACGTGGATCAATGTTGCGGATTAACAACGACCGGCGCGCGCGGCCGGGGCGGCTTATTTGCGCAGGCGCGCCAGCACGCCGTCGAGCACGTCCAGATCGGCGAACTCGATCACCAGCTGGCCGCGGCCCCTGGCGCCCATCTTGAATGCCACCGGGGTGGCCAGCGCGTCGGACAACTCCTCCTCGAGGCGCGCGATGTCGCCCGATTTCTCCTTTTGGCGCGCGGGGGCCGGATTGGCCTGCTCGTCGAGCGCGCGGGCGACCAGCTTTTCGGTGTCGCGCACCGACAGGCGCCTGGCCACCACCTGGGTGGCGAGCGCGATCTGGCTGGCGGCGTCGACGCCGAGCAGGGCGCGCGCGTGGCCCATGTCGATGTCGCCGGCCATCAGCATGGTTTGCACCGGCGCGGCCAGGTTCATCAGGCGCAGCAGGTTCGACACCGCGCTGCGCGAGCGCCCGACGGCGCCGGCGGCCTGCTCGTGGGTGAAGCCGAAGTCGGCGATCAGGCGGCCGATGCCCTGCGCCTCCTCGAGCGGATTCAAGTCCTCGCGCTGGATGTTCTCGATCAGCGCCATCGCCGCCGCGCTCTGGTCGTCGACCTCGCGCACCAGCACCGGAATCTGCTCCAGGCCG
Source organism: Burkholderiaceae bacterium (assembly GCA_014379395.1). Lineage (GTDB taxonomy): Bacteria > Pseudomonadota > Gammaproteobacteria > Burkholderiales > Burkholderiaceae_D > Janthinobacterium. The sequence goes on along the minus strand of JACMLV010000213.1, from coordinate 2,862 downwards.
GCGATCTGGGCCGCGCGGAAGCGCCGCTCGCCGGCGATGATCTCGTATTGCGCCAGGCCGCTGGCCGGATCGCGCCCGACCGGGCGCACCAGCACCGGCTGCATGATGCCCTGGGCGCGGATCGAGGCCGCCAGTTCGTTCAGGGCGCCCTCGTCCATCCGGGTGCGCGGCTGATATTTTCCGGGCTGCATCTGCGATACCGCCAGCGAGGACGGCGCCCCCGCGTCGGCGCCGCCGATGTCGGCGCCGCCGCCCAGCAATGCGTCGAGGCCGCGTCCGAGCCCCTTGAGTTTTTTGGTAGCCATGCTGTCCTATGTGTGGTGTCGACCGGCCGCGTTCGGCCAATCGGGAGAGCGGGCCGCGCCGGCGCGCTGCGCCGGCGCCCTGCCCCTACATTGTCTTGATGCGCTCGACCATCTCGGCGCCGAACGCGATATACGCCTGCGCGCCCTTCGAGGCCGGGTCGTAGCTGACCCCCGGCACGCCATAGGACGGCGCCTCGGCCAGGCGCACGTTGCGCGGAATGATGGTGCGGAACACCTTGTCGCCGAAATGCTGCTCGAGCTGGGCCGAGACCTGCTGCGACAGCGTCATGCGCGGATCGAACATCACGCGCAGCAGGCCGATGATCTTCAAGTCCGGGTTCAGGTTGGCGTGCACCTTCTTGATCGTGTTGACCAGGTCCGACAGCCCCTCCAGCGCGTAGTACTCGCACTGCATCGGGATGATCACGCCGTTGGCCGCGCACAGGCCGTTCAGGGTCAGCATCGAGAGCGCCGGCGGGCAGTCGATCAGCACGAAGTCGTACTCGGCGCCGACCGCCGCCAGCGCGTCCTTCAGGCGCCGCTCGCGCTGCTCCAGCGCGACCAATTCGACCTCGGCGCCGGCCAGCTCGCGGTTCGAGGGCAGCACGTCGAAGCCGCCGGCCTCGGAGCGGCCGCGCGCCGCCGCCACGCTCGATTCGCCCAGCAGCACCTCGTAGGTGGAGGCCGTCAAGCCGGCCTTGTCGATGCCGGCGCCCATGGTGGCGTTGCCCTGCGGGTCCAGGTCGACCAGCAGGACGCGCTGTCCGATCTTGGCCAGCCCGGCCGCCAGGTTGACGCTGGTGGTGGTCTTGCCGACCCCGCCCTTTTGATTCGCAACGCAAAATATCTTGGCCATGTGTCTTCTTATTGTTGAAAAAGCGCCCGGCGCACCAGCGCCGGCGCGGTTTTTATAGTTTATACCGTATGTATGATTTATATTGCATGAATGGTTTATACCGTATATTCGATATATGCGATTTATACTATATATACGATTTACACCATTTATTCATGCCTTGTAATAAATACAAGATGGCGCTCGGCGTTTAGCCCCGGCACCCTTAAAACCCGCAATTCGCTCACCGCCCACGGTGCCGGCAGCCGCTCGCGCTCGTCCTCGGGCGCCACGCCCTTCAAGGCGATGAACTGGCCACCCTCCTCCAGCAGATGGCCGGACCAGTTGACGAAGTCGGACAGGTCGGCGAAGGCGCGCGAGGTGATCACGTCGAACTTGTGCGGCACCCGCAACTGCTCGACGCGCGCGGTGTGCACCGTCACGTTGGCCAGCCCCAGCTCCGCCTTGACCTGCGTCAGGAAGGCGGTTTTCTTGTGCACGGTGTCGATCAGCGCGACCTTCATCTGCGGGCGCGCGATGGCCAGCACGATGCCGGGCAGGCCGCCGCCGGCGCCCACGTCGAGCACGCTGTGCGCGTCGGCGAAGGCCGGCACCGCGGCCAGCGAGTCGAGCAGATGCTGGGTCACCATCTGCACCGGGTCGCGCACCGAGGTCAGGTTGTAGACGCCGTTCCACTTGACCAGCAGCGCCAGGTAGTCGAGCAGCTGGCCGACTTGCTGCGCGCTCAGGTCGAGCCCCAGTTCTTTGATGCCGCGCTCGAGAATGTGCGCCAGCGCGGCGCGCTCAAACTGCTTCATCGAACCACCTCGTCCTTCAGATTGGTAAAGCCGGCCGCGCCGCGTTTTTTCAAATGCACCAGCAGCAGCGAGATCGCGGCCGGCGTCACGCCCGATATGCGCGAGGCCTGGCCCAGCGTTTCCGGGCGCTGCGCGTTGAGCTTTTGGCGCACCTCGATCGACAGCGCGCCGATGTCGAGATAGTTGAAGCCGGCCGGCAGCTTCAGGTTTTCATAGTTCTCGTGGCGCTCGACCTCCTTCGCCTGGCGCTCGATGTAGCCGGAATATTTGAGCTGGATTTCGACCTGCTCGCGCACCGCGCCGTCGTCGACGCCGGGGCCGGCGAGCGCCTGGCCGTCGACGCCGGACAGGCTCATCAAGGTGTCGTAGGCCACGTTCGGACGCCGCAGCAGGTCGGCCAGCGAGTACTCGCGCTCGATCGCCTGGCCGATCACGCGCTCCGCCTCGGCCGCCGCCAGGATGCGCGGATTGACCCAGGTCGAGCGCAGCCGCTCCAGTTCGCGCGCCACCGCCTCGCGCTTGGTCTCGAAGGCCCGCCACTGCGCGTCGCCGACGCAGCCGAGCTGGCGCCCGATCTCGGTCAGGCGCATGTCGGCGTTGTCCTCGCGCAGGCTGAGGCGGTATTCGGCGCGGCTGGTGAACATGCGGTACGGCTCGGCCACGCCCTGGGTCACCAGGTCGTCGACCAGCACGCCGAGGTAGGCTTGCGCGCGGCCCGGCACCCAGGCCTCCCTGCCCTGGCTTTGCCGCGCCGCGTTCAGGCCGGCCAGCATGCCCTGCGCCGCCGCCTCCTCGTAACCGGTGGTGCCGTTGATCTGGCCGGCGAAGAACAAGCCCTTGATCGCCTTGGTTTCGAGCGAGGCCTTCAGGCCGCGCGGGTCGAAATAATCGTATTCGATCGCGT
>JACMLV010000212.1 GCA_014379395.1 Burkholderiaceae bacterium | reverse complement strand
TGGTTCGAGGGCATCATGAAAAGCCTGGAGCGCAGCATCCAGATCCAATGGCATTACGCGGAAGGCGATTTGATGAGCGCCGACAGCGCCGTCTGCACCATCGACGCGCCGGCCCGCGCCTTGCTGACCGCCGAGCGCAGCGCCCTCAATTTCCTGCAATTGCTGTCGGGCGTGGCGACGGCGACGCGGCGCTATGTCGACGTCATCGCCGGCACCAAGGCGGCCATCCTCGACACCCGCAAGACCCTGCCGGGCCTGCGGCTGGCGCAGAAATACGCGGTGAGGGTCGGCGGCGGCAAGAATCAGCGCCTGGCCCTGTACGATGGCATCCTGATCAAGGAAAACCATATCGCGGCGGCCGGCGGCGTGACGGCGGCGATGCAAGCGGCCATTGCGCTCAAGGCCGGCGTGACGATCCAGGTCGAAGTGGAAAGCCTCGACGAGTTGAACGAGGCGCTGGCGGCCGGCGCCAACTCGGTGCTGCTCGATAACTTCAGCCTGGAGATGATGCGCGACGCGGTTCGTATCACGGCCGGCTGCGCGTTGCTGGAAGCGTCTGGCGGCATCAACTTCGACACTGTGCGCGCCATCGCGGAAACCGGCGTCGACCGGATCTCGATCGGCGCCCTGACCAAGGACGTGCAGGCGACCGATTATTCGCTGCGCATCATCGGCTAGTGTTTGAATGGGGCGGCCGCGCCAAGCGGTCGCCCCGATTTCTGTTCCTCGGCCACGTTCAGGTCATCTTTCCCGCCCAATATTGCCCTCTCGATGCAGTCTTAATTGACGCGCATAAGGCCTCGGTGCGTTTGTCTAGCCGAGCATTGCGGCCAGCAGCGCGCCAGCCGACAGCAGTCCGGCAAACCATAACTCAAGCAGGAAAGTGCGGAACAGGATCGCGTTGTAGGCGGTGCCCGGCGGGCAGCGCACGAAGTCGCGCCGCAGCCGCCACGCGGTCGGCGCCAGCAGAGCGGGCAGCAGCAGCGGCGCGCCACCGTCCAAGAGTGCCATCGGCGCCAGCAACAGGAAGGGGCCGAACAGCAGGGCGGCGAGCATGGCGTGTGATGCGCCGGCGCCGAAGCTTGCCGCGAAGGTTTGCCGGCCCACCTGCCGGTCATGCGCGATGTCGCGGTGGTTGTTGACTGTCAGCGCGGCGGCGGAAAGGCTGCCGATGCAGATCGCGGCCAGGAAGCTGAGCTGGCTGACGGCGCCGGTCAGCAGCCAGTCCGTGCCGAGCACGGCGACCAGCCCGAAGAAAATGAACACGGTCAGTTCGCCGAACGGCGTGTAGGCGATGGGTTTGGGGCCGCCCATGTAGGCCAGCGCCGCCAATAACGATGCGACGCCGATCGCCAGCACCGGCCAGCCGCGCCAGGCCACCAGTGCGATACCGATGGCGCTGGCGAGCAGCGCCGTCACGAAGATGCCGGTGCGCACCTGCCCGATGCTGAGCCAGCCGTTCGCCGTGGCGCGCGGCAAGCCGGTGCGCGTTCCGCTGCGCTCGCCGCCCCGCACCGTGTAGCCGACGTCGTTTTGCATGTTGGTGATCACCTGCATCAGCAAGGCCGCTGCGAAGGCGAGCAGGGCGGCGACCGGGTCGATGGCGCCGCTGTGCAGGTAGCCGAAGCTGGCGCCGACCAGCACCGGGCCGACCGCGATGGGCAGGCTGCGCGGCCGGACCGCCGCCATCCAGGCTTGTATCGAACCGCTTGGTACGGATTGTGCGGCTGGTGTTGCGCTGTTTGCTGTCTCTGTCGGTTGGGGCAATTCTGGTTCTCCTGGCTTGGCGCGTTCGCCAAGCGCAAGAATCTACCGGGCGTCGCCGATTATATCAGCGGGAATTGTTGCTTCCGTGGCAAGAAGGGCCGACAGGCAGGCCGCGCCCAGCTCGGCGAAGACGCGATGCACTTGCACGCCGTGCGCGCCGGCTGCCAGCGCGGCGTGGACGTTGGCGTGGTTGCGGATGCCGCCCACGGCCAGCAGGGTGGTTTGGCGCGGCAGG
>JACMLV010000211.1 GCA_014379395.1 Burkholderiaceae bacterium | reverse complement strand
CTGGATGCGCGCGCTGGTGTTCGGCGACGCGGACGCCCGGGCCCGCTTGGAGGCGGTGCTGCATCCGCGCATCCGCGCCGCCACCGAGGCCGCCGCCGCCCGCGCCGAGGGCAGCTATCTGCTGTTCGTGGTGCCGCTGCTGCTCGAATCGGGCACCTGGCGCGAGCGGGTCGACCGCATCCTGGTCGTCGATTGTCCGCAGGAGATGCAAATTGCGCGCGTGATGGCCCGCAACGGCTTGCCGGAACAGCAGGTCAAGGCCATCATGGCGGCCCAGACGACGAGGCAGGCGCGGCGCGCCGCCGCCGACGATATCGTCGTCAACGACGGCGCAAAGGACGCTTTGACGCCCCAAATCGACCGTCTACACAATTTTTACATATCATTATCGGAAAAATTGCCAGCAACACCATCACAAGGTTTGTAATTTGTCGTTGCTTGGTTCAGAATCATGGAATCTTCTCAGGCCCACTTTAAAGGGATGTCATCTTGATCGTCTACGAATACCCTTTCAACGAGCGCATACGCACGTTGTTACGGCTGGAGGACCTGTACGAGAAGTTCAAGTTCTTTGTCGATCAAGAACACCCGATGCAGCACCACGTCGCGCTGGCGACCATTTTCGACATGCTCGAGGTGGCCGGCCGCGCCGATCTGAAGTCGGATTTATTGCAGGAACTCGAACGGCAGCGCCAGAGCCTGCTCGGCTACCGCTCCAATCCGAACGTCGCCGCCGTCACGCTCGACGCCGTGCTCGATGAGCTCGACAGCGTCAGCGGCGCCCTGGTGTCGAGCCAGGGCAAGACCGGCCAAAACATCCGCGACAACGAATGGCTGATGAGCATCCGCGGCCGCACCATCATCCCCGGCGGCGCCTGCGAATTCGACCTGCCGTCCTACTACGCCTGGCAGCAGCGCGGCGCCGACCAGCGCCACGCCGACATCATGGCCTGGTTCGCGCCGCTGGCGCCGCTGTTCGACGCGTTGGCGCTGGTGCTGCGCCTGCTGCGCGACTCCGGCGGCCCGGTCAAGGTGGTGGCCAACGCCGGCAGCTATCAGCAAATGCTGCAAGGCAAGGTGTACCAGATGCTGCGCCTGACGGTCGACGCCACCAACTGCGCGATCCCCGAGATCTCCGCCAACAAATACATGCTGTGGGTGCGCTTCACCACCCAGGGCGGCGACCTGAAACCGAAGCCGCTGGAAGACGACGTCGCGTTCGATCTGACGCTGTGCAATTTCTAGAAATTAAAGAGTAGATATGACCGTAGTGAGTTGCCCCACCTGCTCGGCGAAAGTCGAGTGGACTGAAAAAAACAAGTACCGCCCGTTCTGCTCGGAACGCTGCAAGCAGATCGACCTGGGCGCCTGGGCCGAGGAAAAGTACACGATCCCGGCCGCCGACCCGCTGGACGACGCCCTCGACGAGGACGACAAGCCGGCATGATGCCGGCCCGGATCGCACCCTAGCGCCCGCGCAGCCGAGTAGGGTGGGCACGCTTTTGTGCCCACGCCGTGCGCGCTTCCGCGTGGGCACAAAAGCGTGCCCACCCTACCAACTAAACCAACTCAATTTGGCTCAGCCCCTGCCGCGCAGCTCGTCTAGCCAGCCCAGCAATGGAATCGTGGCCGGCAGCAGCGGCTCGACCTCGAACCGCCCCCGCCCCTGCCAGGCGAACGCCTGCCCTTCCAGCGATTGCGGCTCGCCCTGCCACTCGCGGCTGATGTAGAAATGCAGCCGCACATGCGCGTGCGGATAGACGTACTCGACGCCGCACCACGGCTCGGCGCTGACGATTTCCACCCCCAGCTCCTCGACGAATTCGCGCTTTAAAGCATCCAGGATCGCCTCGCCCGGCTCGACCTTCCCGCCCGGGAACTCCCAGTAGCCGTCATAGGGTTTGCCGGCCGGACGCTGGCCGAGCAGCACGTCGCCGTTCGGCCGGATCAGGACGCCGACCGCGACGTCGATCGGCTTGCCCTTGGGCGCGGCCTTGCTCACCACATCAGACGGCGCCACTTGGCATCTTCCCGGCGTAATCCTTGGCGAACTGCCAGGCCACCCGTCCCGAGCGCGAACCGCGCCCCAGCGCCCAGCGCAGCGCGTCGGCGCGCGCCGCCTCGATCTGGGCCGCGTCGCAGCCGAACGAGGCCAGCCAGTGGCCGACGATGTCCAGATAATCGTCCTGCTTGAACGGATAGAACGACAGCCACAGGCCGAAGCGCTCCGACAGCGAAATCTTCTCCTCGACCGTCTCGCCCGGATGCAGATCGCCATCCGCGTCGTGGGTGTAGGTGCTGTTGTCCGACATGCGCTCCGGCATCAGGTGGCGCCGGTTCGAGGTCGCGTAAATGAGCACGTTGTCCGACTGCGCCGCGATGCTGCCGTCGAGCGCCACCTTGAGCGCCTTGTAGCCGCTCTCGCCCTCCTCGAACGACAGGTCGTCGCAGAACACGATGAAGCGCTCGGGGCGGCCGGCGACCAGGTCGACGATGTCCTGCAAGTCAGCCAGATCGGCCTTGTCGACCTCGATCAGGCGCAGGCCGTCGGCGGCGAACTGGTTCAGGCAGGCTTTAATCAGCGACGACTTGCCGGTGCCGCGCGCGCCGGTCAGCAGCACATTGTTGGCCGGGCGCTTCTCGACGAACTGGCGCGTGTTCTGCTCGATCTGCAGCTTTTGCGGCGCGATGTTCTGCAAGTCCGTCAGCGCGATCTGCGACGCGTGCGCCACCGCCTGCAAATAGCCGACGCCGTCGCTGCGGCGGCGCCAGCGGAACGCGTTGCCCAGCTTCCAGTCCGGCTGGCGCGGCGCCTGCGGCAGGATCGCCTCGACCCGCTGCAGCAGCGCCTCGGCGCGCACCAGGAACTGCTCTAACGGTGTCATGAGCGGTAATCCGCGTTGATGCTGACGTAGTCGTGCGACAGGTCGCAAGTGTAGACCGTGGCCTTGGCCGCGCCGCGGGCGAGCTTGACGCGCACCGTGATCTCGCTTTGCGCCATCACGCGCTGGCCGTCCTGCTCCTGGTAGTCCGAATTGCGCCCGCCGTCCTTGGCGACCCACACGTCGTCCAGATACAAATCGAGCTTGGCGACGTCCAGATCGTCGACGCCGGCGTAGCCGATCGCGGCCAGGATGCGGCCCAGGTTCGGATCGGAGGCGAAGAACGCGGTTTTCACCAGCGGCGAATGGGCGATCGAATAGGCGATCTTGCGGCACTCCTCGACGCTCTTGCCCTCTTCCACCGTCACCGTGATGAACTTGGTGGCGCCCTCGCCGTCGCGGATGATGGCCTGCGCCAGGAAGGTCGACAACTCCGTCACGGCGGCCGCCAGCGCCGCGTATTCCGGCGTGTCGACGCTGTTCACTTCCAGCGAGCCGGCGCCGGTCGCGATCAGCATGAAGGAATCGTTGGTCGAGGTGTCGCCGTCGATGGTGATGCAATTGAACGACTGGTCGGCGGCCTGCTTGACCATCTGCTCGAGCACCGGCTGCGCCACCTTGGCGTCGCAGGCCAGATAACCGAGCATCGTCGCCATGTTCGGCTTGATCATGCCGGCGCCCTTGCTGATGCCCGTCAGCGTGACCGTGTGGCCGTTGATGACGACCGTGCGCGAGGCCGCCTTCGGCTGGGTGTCGGTGGTCATGATGGCCTCGGCGGCGTTGAACCAGTTGTTCAGCTTAAGGTTGGCGACCGCCTGCGGCAGGCCGGCGACCAGGCGCGCCACCGGCAGCGGCTCGAGGATCACGCCGGTCGAGAACGGCAGCACCTGCGAGATCGAACAGCCCACCAGCCGTGCGACCGCGCCGCAGGTCCGCAATGCATCCGCGATGCCGTCTTCGCCGGTGCCGCAATTAGCATTGCCGGCATTGACGACCAGCGCGCGGATCGCCTCGCCCGAAGCGAGGTGTTCGCGGCACACCTGGACCGGCGCGGCGGCGAAACTGTTCTGCGTGAAGACGCCGGCCACGCTCGTGCCCGGCCCGAGCCGCATCAGCAGCAGGTCCCGACGGTTCGCGCGCTTGATGCCCGCCTCGGCGAAGCCGAGGTCGACGCCGGCAACGGGCCGGATCTCGGATGGAACGGGGGATTCGAGGCGAACAGGCATGGGCGACACTCGCACGGATGGGCGGCGGCATTGTAGCGGCCGGTCCTCATCGACCCGCACGACCTAGAATGGCGCGATCTCGAATCCTGGAGCATCCATGCGTCACCCGATCGTCGCGGCCGTCCTGTCCGCCCTGTTGCTGGCCACCGGCGCGGCTGTCGCGCAGACCCCGACCGCAACCCGCCTGCCCGCCGGCGTCACGCGCGTGACCACGGTCGAAGGCATCACCGAATACGCGCTGCCGAACGGCCTGCGCGTGCTGACGCTGCCCGACGCTTCGAAGCCGTCGACCACGGTCAACCTGACGATCAAGGTCGGCTCGCGGATGGAGAGCTACGGCGAGACCGGGATGGCCCACCTGCTCGAGCATCTTCTGTTCAAGGGCACGCCCCGCGTGGCCGACCCGAAGAAGGCGATGAGCGATCGCGGCCTGTCGTGGACCGGCACGACGTCGGACGACCGCACGAACTACTTCGCGAGCATGGCGGAAAACCCGGAGCACCTGGACTTCTACCTGCAGTGGCTGGGCGAGGCGTTGACGCAGTCCTTCATCGCGAAGAAGGACCTCGACTCCGAGATGACGGTGGTGCGCAACGAGATGGAATCGGGCGAGAACGATCCCGGCAACGTGCTGTTCCAGAACGTCCGCGCCGCCTCTTTCCACTGGCACAACTACGCCAACAGCACGATCGGCGCGCGCAGCGACGTCGAGAACGTCGACATCGCGCGGCTGCAGGCGTTCTATCGCAAGTACTACCAGCCCGACAATGCAGTGCTGATCGTCGCCGGCAAGTTCGACGAGGCGCGGACGCTTTCCACCATCGCTTCGGCGTTCGGTCGCATCCCCCGTCCGAAGCGGGTGATCGAGCCCACCTACACGCTCGACCCGACCCAGGACGGCGAGCGCGCCGTCACGTTGCGCCGCGTGGGCGACACCCCGCTCCTGTTCACGGTCTATCACGTGCCGCCCGGACCGTCGCCCGACTTCCCTGCGGCCATCCTCGCGTCGCTGGTGCTCGGCGGACCCGAGTTCCGGCTCCACAAGGCGCTGGTCGAGAAGAACATCGCGGCCGCGACCTTCGGTGGGGCGCGCGCGCTCGCCGAACCGGGCTTCGCGTTCTTCGGCGCGCAGCTGAAGTCCGACCAGTCGATCGACGCCGCGCGCGACGCGCTGATCGCGACCGTCGAGGACGTCGGTCGCAATCCGATCACCGACGCCGAGGTCGAGCGCGCGAAGAACATCTGGCTGCGCGGCTTCACGCAGACGCTGAACGATCCGCAGCGGGTCGGCATCGGCCTGTCGGAATACGTCGCGCAAGGCGACTGGCGTCTGGGCTTCGACCGCCGCGACCGCATCAAGGCGGCCACCGCCGCCGACGTCAACCGTGTCGCGACCGCATACCTCGTCACCAGCAACCGCACGCTCGGCACGTTCATCCCGAGCCCGACCCCGGTCCGTGCGCCGGCGCCGGCGAAGGTCGACGTGGCCGCGGTGATGAAGTCGTTCAAGGGCGGCGAGGCGATGGCCGCCGGCGAGAACTTCGACGTGTCGCCGGCG
>JACMLV010000210.1 GCA_014379395.1 Burkholderiaceae bacterium | reverse complement strand
GGCGCGGCGGCAGGGGCGGCGTTTGCGGCGCCAGGAACAGCTTGGCGCGCAGGCGGTGCCGGGCGCGCTCGGACAGCGTCCACGGATCGAGGCCGAACACGGCGAACTGGCCGTCGGCAGGACGGTGCGCGCAGGCCAGGGTCGCCAGCAAGGTGGTCTTGCCGGCGCCGGACGGACCGATCAAGGCGAGCTGCTCGCCTTGCGCGACGTCGAGCGTAATCGCGTGCAGCGCCGGCGCCTGGCCGGCGGCCAGGTGCCGCACCGTCAGCCGGTCCAGGCGATATGTCGGCCCGGCCGTTGTTGACGGATTGGGGGCGGGGAGCGACATCGATTACTTTTTCAGCAGACCTGCGTTCTGGGCCGCGGCTTCGATGGCGACGTAGTTTTCCGCTTTGGTTGGAATGAACTTGCTGGCGCGTTGCAGGTCGAGGATCGCCTTGTCCTGCAGGTTTTTAGGGTCGAGCGAGAGGAAGGCGTCGCTCAGCTTCTTGCGCAGGTCGGCGTTCATGTCCGAGCGCACGCTCCAGTTGTAGTCGTAGTAGCCGGGCGTGGTGTAGAACACGCGCACGACGGCCGGATCGACCTTCTTCTCGCCGATCAGCTTTTCCCACACCGAGATGTTGAGCGCGCCGGCGTCGACCTTGCCGCCCGCGACCGCCGCCACGGTGGCGTCATGCGCGCCGGAGAAGGCGATGCGCTTCATGTCGGTGTCCGGATTGACCTTCGCGGCCAACAGGAACGAGCGCGGCATCAGGTGGCCCGAGGTGGACGACTCGGAACCGAAGCTGAAGGTCTTGCCCTTCAGGTCGTCGAGCTTGGTGATCGCCGGGTTGGTGGTGATGAAGACCGATTTGAATTTCTCGTCCTCCGCGCGCTGCACCAGCGGCGTGATCTGGTTCTTGCTGCGGTCCTTGGCCTGCACGAAGGTGAAGCCGCCGAACCACACCATGTCCACTTTGCGGTTGATCAGCGCCTCGACCGATGCCGCGTAGTCCGTCACCGGCGTGAATTCGACCTTCATGCCAATCTTCTTTTCCAGGTATTCGCCGAGCGGCTTGAACTTGCGCTGCAACTCGGTCGGCGCCTCGTCGGGAATGGCCGAGACGCGGAACACCGCCTGCGCGTGGGCGGCGCCGGCGAACAGCAATGCGGCGGCCAGGGATGCGGAAAGCAGGGATTTAATGCCGGAAAACTTGATCATGGGGAGGGACTTTTACAAGAGGAGTTGAAGGTGGCTGGACCAAAAAGGCAGCGTCCTGGCCGTGGCATGGGAGACGCAAATTGTTGTGCGTCATTCCATATCGCGCCGTCTGAAACGTGAAGCTTCGGCTATGATACCAAAATGTGATCGGAAGCAGCGAAGGCGCCCCGTGTTGATGCGGGGCATATTGCCGCGAAGATGCGGTTGATTTGACGCACGACTGCCATCATGCCCATGCCCCATCCATCCCGTTTGCCCGACGTCCTCCCCGCGCAAGGCCCCGAGATCATCGCAGGCCTGTGCGCCGCCGAGGCCTGCGTCTGCCCCAAATATTTCTACGACGCGCTCGGCTCGCGCCTGTTCGAGGCCATCTGCGAGCTGCCCGAGTACTACCCGACCCGCACCGAGGCCGGCATCTTCGAGCGCGACGGCGCCGACATGGCGCAGCACATCGGATCAAGCATGACCCTGATCGACCTCGGCGCCGGCAACTGCGCCAAGGCCGCGCGCCTGTTCCCGCTGCTGCATCCGGCGCAGTACGTCGCCATCGACATCTCCTACGACTTCCTGCGCGAAGCGCTGGACCGCCTGCAACTGTATTTCCCGCACATCGAAATGACCGGCCTCGGGCTCGACTTTTCCAGCCGGCTCGATCTGCCCGGCACCGTGCGCGGCGAGCAGCGCCTGTTTTTCTATCCCGGCTCCTCGATCGGCAACTTCGCCCCGCAGCAGGCGCTTGCCTTCCTGCACCGTCTGCGCGACAACTGCGGCGCGGACGGCGGCTTGCTGATCGGCGTCGACCTGATCAAGGACGCCGCCACCCTCGACGCCGCCTATGACGACGCGCTCGGCGTCACCGCCGCCTTCAACCTCAATCTGCTGCGCCACCTGAACCGGCTGATCGGCGCCGACTTCGACGTGCGCAAATGGCGCCACCGCGGCTATTTCAACCGCGCCAAGAGCCGCGTCGAAATGCACCTCGAAGCGCGCGAGGCGCTCACCGTGACGTGGCCGGACGGCGAGCGCCGCTTCGCGCGCGGCGAGGGCATCTGCACCGAGCACAGCTACAAGTACACGCGGGAAGGCTTCGCCGACCTGCTCGAAGAGGGCGGCTTCGGCGTGACGCGCAGCTGGACCGACCCGGCGCAGTGGTTCGCCGTCGTGCACGCGCGCGCGCTGGGGCTGTGAGATGGGGCGCGATACCGATAAGGTGTCCGACATGCAATTCTGGCTGGCGCGCTACCGCGCCGTGCGCCAGGATTCGCTGCGCCTGGCCGAGCCCTTGACGGACGAGGACTGCGGCGCCCAGTCGATGCCGGACGCCAGCCCCGTCAAATGGCATCTGGCGCACACCACCTGGTTCTTCGAAACTTTTATTTTAGAACGCATGGAGCCGCGCTTCGTGCCCTTCCATCCGGCGTTCCGGGTGCTGTTCAACTCGTATTACAACGGCGTCGGCGAAAAGCATCCGCGCCCGCAGCGCGGGCTCCTGACCCGGCCTTCCTTGGCGCAGGTGAGCCGCTACCGGGCCGACGTCGACGCCCGCGTCGTGCGCCTGCTCGAACGCGACGCGGGCGCCGAGCTGATCGCGCTGCTGACGCTGGGGCTGGAACACGAGCAACAGCACCAGGAATTGATGCTCACCGACGTCAAGCACCTGCTGGCGCAAAATCCGCTGGAGCCGAGCTATGTGAACGCGCCGTTCGAGCCGGCGCCGGAAGCGCCGCCGCAGTCGTGGCTCGCGTTTGACGGCGGGCTGACGGAAATCGGCTTCGACGGCGCCGGCTTTTGCTTCGACAACGAACTGCC
>JACMLV010000209.1 GCA_014379395.1 Burkholderiaceae bacterium | reverse complement strand
TTTGGCCGTGTCAGTTTGCGCCGCCGCCGCGTGCTCGATCGCGTCCGGCGTCGCGTGGGCCGGCTCGGTGTGCGCCGTGGCGAAACCCGCCCCGTCGAACATGAAGCGCTGCTCCAGGCACAAGAGCGCCGCACCGGAGCGGCGCAACCGCTTGCGCGTCTTGCCGGTGCTGAGCGCGCCCGCCGCGACGCTGTCGACGCAACTGCCGCCCGCCGCCTTGCCTTTGCCTGTGACGCACTCGGACACGGCGACATAGGTGCGGGTCACATCGTTCCAGATTGAGCGGAAAACACGGTTCATGGTCAAAACTCCTTCGAGGGTGGGCTGCGCGCGGAATGCTCGGCGAGCGGTCGGTGTTAAATGGGCGTCAATTTGCGCGCGCCGGCCATCGGCTGCGCACCGGGTTTTGGGGGCGTTTAGTGCTCGGCTACGAATGGCGGGCGGGTCACGGCCAGTTCGCCCGGCGGCGCGTGCACCAGGGCGCGGTGCAGCTCGGGCATGCTGAAGCCCGGCGTGAAGGGCTTGCGCACGCCCGGCAGGAAGGCGACGTCGTACAACTCGTTGACCACGCCCTCGATGGTGAGCCAGTGCACCAGCGCGCCGGTGCGCGTGTCGATCACCAGCAGGCCGCAGGTTTCCTTGATGCGCCGCTCGCGCAGATAGGGCGCCACCGGCAGGCCGGCCGAGAAGGCGTTGTCGCGCAGCTTGGACAGGCCGATCACCGCGTAGTCGCCGACGAAGGCGAGGCCGCGCGCGAAGCCGGGGCAGCGCGCCACCGCGACGAATTTGCCGCTGGCGAAGTCGACGTAGCCGAAGTCGCCGGCGCCGGAGTTGAGCAGCCACAGGCGCCCCTCGTGCCAACGCGGCGAGTGTGGCATCGACAGCCCCTCGCAGACGACTTGGCCGCTGGCGATGTCGACCACGCAGCCGCCGCCGTGCTCTCCGCCCTTCATCGGCTTCCAGCCGATCGGCGTGTCGCTGCGGCCGCACAGGGTGGCGTAGGCTAGTTCGCCGTCGCGCGCGCACATGCCGTTCAGGTGGCAGCGGTCGCCCAGCGAGACGGCCGAAATGAAGTCCGGCTTCCAGACCGGGCGGAAGTTGTAGAACTCGTCGATGGCGGCGATGCAGCTGTAGTGGGTGTTGACGAACAGCAGCTCGTGGCGCTCGCCGCGGAAGCTGACGTCGGCCAGGATGTCGTGCACGTCGCACGGGCCGAGGAAATAGCCCTTGCGCGGCATGTAGACGGCGTCGAAGTCGACCCCGCCCACGGTGCGCGGGCCGAGGTTGGAAAAGCGCCAGGCCTGCTGCTGGTTGCTGACCCACATGCCCCGCGGATCGACCGCCAGGCCCATGGCCGCGCCCATGATGCGCTCGGCGCCGTGGGTCTGACCGTTCTGGTCGGCGTAGATCATGAACAGGCGCGCCGACTGGTAGGTGGTGAAGGCCAGGCTGCCGCCGACCTCGTTCAGCCAGGCGCCGAGTTGTTCGGACGGGTACAGGGTCGGCTTGGCCTCCTGCCGCTCCTGGGCGCGCACGGACGCCAGTCCGACCGCGCCGTCCGGCGCCGGGTCTTTGCCTTCCGGCGCGAGTTGCTCAATATCGTTATGCATAATTTTTCCTTGTCGCGCGCTAGTGCGCGCAATCGTTCGCGCCCGGCGCGTCCCAGCGCAGCAGAAGGTAGACGCCGCGGTCCTCGACTTCCCTGAAGCCGAGCCGCGCATACAGCGCGCGCGCGCGGTTTTCCTTTTCCACATGGATGGTCACGCATTGTTGGCCGGCGCCGGCCCGCGCCAGCAGGCTGGCGAAGATGGCGCCGCCGAGGCCGGCGTTGCGGAACGGCGCCAGCAGCGCCAGGTCCATGATGCGCAATTCGCGCGCGCCGCAGTGCAGATAGAGCCGCCCCGCCACCGCCTCTTGTTGCAAGATCAAATAAAATTCGGCGCCCGGATAGTGGGCGCGGTAATGCGCATCTTGCGCCTGGAATTGCATTTCCAGGAAGGATGCCTTTTGCTCGGCGCTCCAGGCCACGCGCGCCATCTCGTGTTCGCGCGTGCTGGCGTAGATGCGCGCCAACAGCGGCCGGTCGGCCGGCGTGGCCGCGCGCAGCGCGATGGTCGCGCTCAGCATGGTGTCGGGCGGCGCGGCGAGTTCATTGTGCAAGGCTGGCCTCTTTTTGCACCGAGAAGGGAGCCTGGTAGCGGAAGTGGCTGGCCGTTTCGCCGATCGCGTTCAGGAAGATCGTGTGTTGTCCCAGTTCCGGGTGGCGCAGCAGGTAGCTGCCCTGCTCGAAGAACGCCGCCTTCGGGCTGGAAAAGAACAGGGTGAAGACGTGGAAGGCGGCGCCGTTGAGCGCGCGCTTGGATTCGACCTGATCGAGGGTCAGCGCGTGTTGCGCGCCGTCTTCGGTCTGGAACACGAAAGCCGAACCGACGTGGGGCGCGAACAGTTCGGCGGAATAGGGGGTATTCAAACAGCCTCCTTCGAGAGGAAAGGGGGGCGCGCGGGCGCGCCTCCCTGGATTTCAAACAAGGGCCGGCATCAATCGTTGAAGTCCGGGTAGATCCCGTTGGTGCAAATGCAGAAATTGAGCGCCAGGTAGGGCTGGCAGTTCTGGTGCGCGGCCGGCGCCGCGGCGCCGGCCGGCAGGATGGTGGTCGGCGCCAGGCTCACCAGGGCCGGCGCCGGAATGACGCCGTCGTACTTCAGATAGGGCTTGAGCGGCGCCGCCGCGAATCCCGGCACGTTGCCGGCCGGATTCGTCGTGCTGCCGGCCTCGGTCGTGGCATTCGCGCTGTGGTCGTGCGCGGGGAACTGGTTGGCCGTCAGCGTCACCTCGGCCTGGCCGGACTTGAGGTTCAAGACCGATGGCGACGAGGGGGACTGGGCGCCGAGCGCGGCCTGCCCGCGCAGGTCGGGCAGCCCGAACGTTTGGTTGGCGGTGCCGCCATAGATGTTGCCGATGAGCGAGTAGAGCGCGGGGTTTTGCTGGACCGGAATGAGGCCGCCGTCGCAGAACGCCCAGTCCATCGGCGCGTAGTTGAAGCCGAAGATGCGGATTTCGGCGAAAAAAGGGTCTGCCATGTTGGAGTCCTCGGGTTAGGGCTGAACGGGATACATCCCGTTCAGGGCAATGATGTAGTTGAGGGAGGTGCTCGGCATCATGTTGTTATGGGGCGCTGCCGCGGCGGGACCCCATGGCGTGATGGCGGCGTCGTTGAGCGCGATCACCGACGTCGTCACGCTGCCGTTGTTGTACAGATTCGTCTCGGGCGCGGCCAACACGAGGGATGCGGCCGGCGTGCCGGTGCTGGCCGCCGCCGTCGACGCCTGCATGACGTGGCTGTGCGCCGGCGTGGCGCTGGCGTCGAGCGTGACCGTGGCCGCGCCCAGCGTCTGCCCGAGGACGCGCGGGGTCAGGCCCGGTCCGCCGCCTTGTCCGATCGGCAGCATGCCCCGCAGGTCCGGTAGCTGGAAGTCGGTCGTGCCGGTGCCGCCATAGGTCGTGCCGATCAGGGCGAACAAGGCCTCGTATTGGTTGATCGGCATGGCCTGGCCGTTGCACAAGGCCCAGTTGGCGGGGATCCGCACGCCGCTCCATAGACGGATTTCACCGATAAAGCAATCTGACATGATGTCTCCTTAAGGTCGTGACGGGTAGAGTCCGCTGGTGGCGATGATGAAATTGAGTGCCAGCGACGGTTGCATGTTGGCGTGGGCCGCGCCGGCGCCGGCGCTGCCGCAAGCGGCGGCGCCCATCGGGGTCAGCGTGGCGGCGGCGCCGTACAGGTTCGCGCCGGTGGCGGCCAGCACGCTGGCGTTGGGGGCCAGGCCGGACGACTTGGCGCCGGCGGCCGAGGTCACGTTGAACGTGTGGCTATGCTGGGGCAGGTTGGCGGCGGTGAGCGCCACCGTTTCCGCGCCGAGACTTTTTCCTTGTTGGAAATTGGCCACGGCGGGGTTGCGGTGCACCGGCGTGCGCCCCCTCAGATCCGGCAGGCAGAACGT
Source organism: Burkholderiaceae bacterium (assembly GCA_014379395.1). Lineage (GTDB taxonomy): Bacteria > Pseudomonadota > Gammaproteobacteria > Burkholderiales > Burkholderiaceae_D > Janthinobacterium. The sequence goes on along the minus strand of JACMLV010000209.1, from coordinate 360 downwards.
GGTCTTGCCGTCGCCGCCGTAGGTTATGCCGAGCAGCGAGTAGAGCGCGGCGTTTTGCTGAATTGTCATCGCGCTGCCGTCGCATTTCGCCCAGCCCTGCGGCGCATAGCTAAACGCACAAATTTTTATTTCACCTACAAATGGGTCCATATTTTGTGTCCTCCTGATTGAACATCACTGTGAAACGACTTCAACTACGTCTACTTCATGCGACGCCCGTCGCCGAAGCCGGGTTGAAACGGGCGCGCCGGAGCGGCGCCGGATCGGTTCCGAACGGCCGCGCGGCTTGCTTCACGCGCCCACCCCGCCCTTGCCCGAAGCGGCGGCGAGCAGCATGTCCAGGGCCCGCTGCGGCGCCAC
>JACMLV010000208.1 GCA_014379395.1 Burkholderiaceae bacterium | reverse complement strand
CGGGACTTCATGGCTGCTGATCAGCTGTTTTGTTCCATTCATAGCGAATTCCTGGTTGAGATTGGGAGGTGGCGTAGTGGGCCACCTCCCCGGATGGCCGCTGTTGGCGGCCGGCTCTGCGGTTGCGCTCGCAACGCGGTTTACGTAGAACCGCGCATCTCGAACTTCCTTGTGGAAAAACCGTGCAGGCGAAGCTTATGGCGATTGCGCGCGATTTGCTACGCTGGAAAACGGCTTTCAAAACTCCATAAATGGAGGAAAATAGAAGAATTAGCATTTGTTTTGTGGTGTAATTACACGCTCATTCCAACCCATCAAGAGCTGACCATGTTCGACCTGAGTAACGTTGCCCTCTTCGTCAAGATCGTCGAGACCGGCAGCATCGCGGCCGCGGCCAGGCAATTGGGCATACCGGGCAACACCGCCGGGCGCCGCCTGGCGCAGCTTGAAGAGGCGCTCGGGCTCAGCCTGGTCCAGCGCACCACGCGCAAGCTGCAGGTGACCCCGGCCGGCAACCATTATTACGAGCAGTGCGCGCAGCAGATCGCCAAGCTCAACGAGGCGACCCGCACGCTCGCCGACTCGATGCGCGAACCGAGCGGACGCCTGCGCGTGGCCGCCCCGATCGGCCTGTCCGAGATCCTCGACATGGCCGCCGTGGCCGACTTCCTGCGCAAATATCCGGGGCTGGAATTCGAGTTGTGTCTGGGCGAGGAGAGTTTCAACCTGATCGAAAAAGGCATCGACATCGCCCTGTGCGCGGGGGCGCAGCCGTCGTCGACGCTCAAGGCGCGCAGCCTCGGCGAGTTCGCCTGCGTCATGGTCGCCAGCCGCGCCTATCTGGCGCGGGCCGGGCAAGTCGAGGCGCCGGAAGACCTGGTTCGGCATGACTGCCTGGTCGATTTGAGCCTGCCGGGAAAATTCCTTTGGCGCCTGACCGACGGCGCGCAGCACGCGGAGGTGAAGGTGGCCGGGCGATTCGCGGCCAATTCCCCGTCGGTGTTGTTGAAGATGGCATGCAACGATTTCGGCATCGCGCTGCTGCCCAAGAACGTGGTGCGGCCGGATCTGGCGCGCGGCACCCTGGTGCATGTCATGCCCCGCTTCCAGGCCGTGAGCGAGCATTTCTACGCGCTCTATCCAAGCCACCGGCAACGCTCGCGCGCGGTCCAGGCGTTCATGGACTTCATGATCGAATGGGCCCGCACCTACCAGCTGAATATGGAACACGAGCTGACCTAGGAGTCTGTCGGACTTAGGCTCGTAGGCTGCAAAAATACCTGAACGGTCCATATTTCGCCGTTTTCTCGGCCAATAGCTCGCTATTGGCACTGCGAAACCGTCAAAATCTGGCCTCGCCCAGCTATTTTTTCGCTTCGACTCCCTAAGTCCGACAGCCTCCTAGGCGCCCCGTTTGCGCCCCGGACCGCGCACGGTCACACCGCGTTGATCCAGGTTTCGGCCAGCGATCCGACGAGCCGGATCGCGTCCGGATCGAGCGGCACCGACGCGATCGCGTCGATATCGGCCGGCTCGACTCCCAGCGCGCGCAAGGCGACCGCGGCCGCCTGTTCCGAAAAATCTTCCGCGCCGCCGGTTTCGAGCATGCGCTGGATCGCGCCGAGCGTGGCGCCGGCCACGAGATTGGCCGCCATCTCAAGCGGCATGCGCTTGAAGCGGCCCAGCTCGAATCCCTTTTCGATATCGCGGCGGACGAACTCGAGCACGTTCGAGCCCTGCTGCGCCGACCATCCGACGCGCACCAGGAATCCGGCCACCGGCGGATGCCGAATCGCCAGGCTGGCGACCAGGCGCAAGCCGCGCGCCACCATCACGGCCGGGTCGTCGTGGCCGTACAAGGCCGAATCGGTGATGCGCACCAGTTCGTTGGCGATTTCGGCCGCCAGTTCCCGCACCAGCGCCTCGGGCGAGGGGAAATACTTGTAGAAGGTCCCGCGCGAGACGCCGGCGGCGCAGATGACGTCGTCGATCGAGGTCGCCGCCGGCCCCTTGTCGGCGATCAGGCGCAGCGCGCTGCGCAACAGGCGCGAGCGCATGCGCCCGCGCCGCTCGGCGGCCACGCGATGGCGGTGGTCGGCCGATTCCGGCAAGGCCGGAAGGTGAAGCTGTTTTTCTTGCATGTTGTCTCGTGTTTTCCGGCCCGCGCAAGGCTGCGCGGGCCATTTTTTTGCATGGTGCCAGGCCGCTCCAAGAGCGGCCATGACGCGTTCAACGGGTGGCGATGTGGCTGCCCGGTTGGCTCGGCCCCGGCACATTTCCCGCCCTTGCGCGCCACCTGCCGGCCGCAACCACTCATTATCATTATTGTGTCATGATGACATATTAGTCATCATGAAGCGAGGGGATTGGCCCGGAACGTGGCGCTCCGGCCACGCCGCGCCACACGGAGCATGCCAGTTCAAGCGCCCCGCCAATGTCAAAATAAATTATACGTCATAATGACACGCGCTTCATTATGGTTTATAGTTCAGGCATTCGCGGCCCACGCCCGAGCCGATTCAAGCGCTGGAATCACCGGCGCGCCCCTACTAATCAAGACGGGAACTGAACATGAAACACAGATCGATCGCTCTCACCATCCTTGCGGCGCACGTGCTCACGGCATGCGCTCCCGCGCAACAACCCGAGCACGAGGAAGTGCGCCCGGTGCGCACCGTCGTCGCCGGCCCCACCGCCGGCACGGTCGGCGCCACCTATTCGGGCGAGATCCGGGCCCGCTACGAAAGCCAGCTCGGCTTTCGCACCGGCGGCAAGATCGTCGCCCGCCTGGTCGACGTCGGCGCCCACGTCAAGCGCGGCCAGCCGCTGCTGCGGCTCGATCCGACGCAGGAGATGCTGCAGGTGACGGCGTCCGCCGCCGAGGTCGACGCCGCGCACAGCCGCGTCGCCCAGGCCAGGGTCGACCTGAAGCGCGTCGAGCAGCTGCTGGCGCGCAATTTCGCCTCGCAAGTCGAAGTCGACCACCAGCGCCTCGCACTCGAGCAGGCCGAAGCCCAGTGGCGCGCCGCCAGCGCGCGCCAGCAGATGAGCTCCAACCTGCGCGGCTACACCACGCTGGCCGCCGACCGCGACGGCGTGGTCAGCGCCCTTTCCGCCGAGGCGGGCCAGGTCGTGGCCGCCGGTCAGCCGATCGTCACCATCGCCGCCGATGGCGAGCGCGAAGTGGCGATCAGCATTCCCGAGTCGCGCGTCGACGAGCTGCGCCATGCGAAAAGCCTGCAGGTGTCGATCTGGGCGCAGCCGGGCAAGTCCTGGACCGGCGCGCTGCGCGAACTGGCGCCCGACACCGACAACGTCACGCGCACCTACTCGGCCAGGATCGCGATCAAGGATCCCGACCCGGCCACGCTGCGCCTGGGCATGACGGCCGCCGTGCTGGCCCCGGACGTCGACGGCGCCGGCGCGATCCGCCTGCCGCTGACGGCGATCGTCGACGGCGACGGCATTCGCCAGGTGTGGGTGGTCGACCGCAAGACGCAGAAGGTCAGCGCGCGCAAGGTGACCCTGGGCAGCGCGCAGAACGACAACGTGCTCGTCACCGGCGGGCTGGCCGGCGGCGAAACCGTGGTCAGCGCCGGCGTCCACATGCTGCAGCCAGGCCAGCGCGTGAAGCTGGCCGACGCAGTTGCGGCGGGAGGCGCCAAATGAAAAACATCAACCTGTCCGAATGGGCGTTGAAGCATCAGCAGATGATCGCCTTCCTGCTGCTGTTGCTGACCGTGGCCGGCGTGCTGACCTATAACAGCCTGGGCCAGAAGGAAGACCCCGAGTTCACGATCAAGACGATGGTGGTGCAGTCCTACTGGCCCGGCAGTTCGGCCCAGCAGATGGCCGACCAGGTGACCGACAAGCTCGAAAAGAAGCTGCAGGAGGTGGCCGAGATCGACTACACCTCCACCTATGTCAAGCCGGGCGAAACCCAGATCAAGGTCTACCTGCGCGAAAACGTGCCGCCCAAGGCGGTGCCGGACGTGTGGTACCAGGTACGCAAGAAAATGGGCGACATCCGCCACACCCTGCCGCAGGGCACGCAGGGGCCGTTCTTCAATGACGAGTTCGGCGACACCTTCGGCAACCTGTATGCGATCACCGGCGACGGTTTCAGCTACGCCGACCTGCGCCGCTTCGCCGACGCCGCCCGCAACGAATTCCTGCGCGTGGCCGACGTCAACAAGGTCGACCTGGTGGGCAAGCAGGAGGAGAAGATCTATGTCGAGATCTCGACCGCCAAGCTGGCCTCGCTGGGCCTCGATCCGGCGCTGATCGCCTCGACGCTGGCGCAGACCAACGCCGTCGCCGCCGCCGGCACCGTGCAGACCACCGGCGAGCAGGTGCGGCTGACGGTGAGCGGCGAGTTCGATTCGGTGGAGAACATCCGCGCGATCGGCATCCGCGCCGGCCAGCGCACCTTCCGCCTGGGCGATATCGCCGACGTGCGCCGCGGCTTCGTCGAGCCGGCCGTCGCGCGCATGCGCTTCAACGGCGCCGAAGCGCTCGGCCTGGCGGTGAGCATGCGCAAGGGCGGCGACGTGATCCACCTGGGCCAGCAGCTGGGCGAGACGGTGCGCCGCATCCAGGCCAGCTTTCCGGTCGGCGTGCAGATCCACGCCGTCAGCGACCAGCCGCACATCGTCGAACACTCGGTGTACGAGTTCAAGAAGAGCCTGGCCGAGGCCGTGATCATCGTGCTCGCCGTCAGCTTCGTCTCGCTGGGGCTGCGCACCGGGCTGGTGGTCGCGCTGTGCATCCCGCTGGTGCTGGCGATGACGTTTTTGGTGATGTACCTGCTCGGCATCGACCTGCAGCGCATCTCGCTGGGCGCTTTGATCATCGCGCTGGGCCTGCTGGTCGACGACGCCATCATCGCCGTCGAAATGATGGCCCTGAAACTGGAACAGGGTTGGGACAAGTTCCGCGCCGCCACCTATGCGTACACGGCCACGGCGTTCCCGATGCTGACCGGCACCTTGATCACGGCGGCCGGCTTCCTGCCGGTCGGTTTCGCCCAGTCCGGCACCGGCGAGTATGTGTACTCGCTGTTCCAGGTGGTCGGCATTTCGCTGATCCTGTCCTGGATTGTCGCGGTGCTGTTCACGCCCTACATCGGCTTCATGCTGCTCAAGGAAGAGCCGCACGCGTCGCACGACGAGGACGCGGTTTACAAGCGCGGCTTCTACGTCAAGTTCCGCCGCTTCCTCGACTTCTGCCTGGCGCACCGGATGTGGGTGATCGCCATCACGTTCGCCCTCTTCGCCGCCTCGCTGGCGCTGTTCAGTGCGGTGCCGAAGCAGTTCTTCCCGGCCTCCGACCGGCCCGAGCTGATGGTCGACCTGTGGATGCCGAAGGCCTCGACCTTCGAGGCCAGCCAGCGCGAGGTGCGCCAGCTTGAGGACCTGCTCAAGGGCGACCCCGACGTCGCGGCCGTGACCAGCTTCGTCGGCAACGGCGCGCCCCGCTTCTACCTGCCGCTGGACGTGCAAACGCCCAACCTGAACCTGGGCGAGATGCTGGTGATGACCAAGGGCGGCGAGGCGCGCGAGCGCGCGCTGGCCAAAATCCAGAAACTGTTCGAGCAAAAATTCCCGAACGTGCGCGGCCGCGTCAATCGCCTGGAGAACGGTCCGCCGGTCGGCTACCCGATCCAGTTCCGCGTCTACGGCAACGACAACGCCGAAGTGCGCAAAATCGCCGATCGGGTGGCCGCCATCATGCGCACCAACCCGCACGTGCGCGGCGTGAACCAGGACTGGGGCGAGCGCATCAAGCGGGTGCAGGTCGCCGTCGACCAGGACAAGGCGCGCACGCTGGGCGTCAGCTCGTACCAAATCAAGCAGGCGCTCGAGGCCTCGCTGTCCGGCACGCCGATCACGCAGTACCGCGAGGACGACCAGGGCATCGACGTCGTCGCGCGCCTGGTCGCCTCCGAGCGCACCGACCTGAACAACCTGAAGGACGCCAAGATCTACCTGCGTGACGGCAAGTTCGTGCCGGTGTCCCAAGTGGCCCGGATCACGCTCGAGAGCGAGGAAAGCGAGCTGTGGCGCCGCAACCGCATCCCGACGCTGACGGTGCGCGCCGACATCGAAGGCGCGCAGGCGCCGGACGTGACCAACGCGCTGCAACCGGGCATCGCGGCGCTGTCCAAGGAGCTGCCGCTGGGCTACGGCATCGAGATCGGCGGCGCCACCGAGTCGAGCGCGAAGGCGCAGCGCTCGGTGAACGCGGTCATGCCGGCCATGTTCATCGTCGTGCTGGTGCTGCTGATGATCCAGTTGCAGGACATGAAGAAGATGGCCCTGGTGCTGCTGACCGCGCCGCTCGGCCTGATCGGCGTCAGCGCCATCATGGCGGCGTTCCGCATCCCGTTCGGCTTCGTCGCCATGCTGGGCGTGATCGCATTGGCCGGCATGATCATCCGCAACTCGGTGATCCTGGTGGTGCAGATCGACCAGAACGTCGGCGCCGGCCTGCCGCTGTGGAACGCCATCGTCGAGTCGGCCGTGCACCGCCTGCGGCCGATCATCCTCACCGCGCTGGCGGCGATCCTGGCCATGGTGCCGCTGACCCACTCGGTGTTCTGGGGGCCGATGGCCTGGGCCATCATGGGCGGCCTCGCGGTCGCCACCGTCCTGACGCTGGTCTTCCTGCCCGCGCTGTATGCCGCCTGCTTCAAGGCGCGGCGGCCGGCCAAGGCGTGAGCGCCATCCACATGAGAGAGATTCCAATGAAAACCACCAACACCATTCCGAAGACCGCCCGCCGGGCGATTTCCGCGGCGCTGGGCCTGTTGTTCGCCCTGTGCGCCGGCGCATCCGGCGCCATGGACCTGGTCGCCGCCTACCAGCAGGCGCTGCACAACGATCCGACCAGCCTGGCCGCCAACGAAGCACTGGCCGCCGGCCACGAAAAGGCCGTGCAGGGCGATGCCTTGCTGCGGCCGCAGGTCGCCCTGCAGACCAAGCTCAGCCGGATCCACGACCACTCCACCGGGGAGGCCCCGGCCGCATTCGCCGCGGTGATGCCGAAGGACAGCACCGGCACCGCGCGGCAGGCGACGCTGCAAGTGGTGCAGCCGCTCTACGACCGCGCGGCCGGCGCCAGCAAGCGCCAATTGCACGAGCAATCGACGCTGGCCGCGACGCAGTTCGAGCAAGCGCGCCAGGACCTGGTGCTGCGCGTGGCGCAAGCCTACTTCGGCGTCGTCGTGGCCGAAGAGGCGCTGCGCGTGGTGCGGTCGGAGCAGGCCGCCGTCCAGCAACAGCACGACCGCGCCAAGGCGCGCTTCGACATCGGCCACGGCAAGATCACCGACGTGCAGGAGGCGCGCGCCCGCCTCGACGGCGTCGAGGCCCGGGAAGTGTCGGCCAAATCGACGTTCGAATTGCGCCAGGCCCAGTTCCGCGAAACCATCGGCGCGGACCCGGCGCGGCTGGCGACGCTGGCGCCGTCGTTCGCGCCGCGCCTGCCCGAACCGAACCAGCTGCGCGCATGGCAGGCCAAGGGCGAGGAGCAGAACAGCTTGGTCAAGACGCGGCGCTCCGAGCTCGAGGTGGCCGGCGCCGAGATCGACAAGCATCGGCTGGCCGGCCGGCCGACGCTCGACCTGGTCGGCAGCTACTCGGCCCGGGGCCAGAGCGGCAGCCTGTCGCCGCTGGTCGCGCCCAACGGCGAGCGCACCGCGATGGTCGGCTTGCAGCTGAACATCCCGCTCTACGCGGGCGGCGGACTCGATTCGCGCGAACGGGAGGCCGGCGCCAAAAAGCGCCAGGCCGAGCAGGAACTGGCGGCCGCCCGGCGCGATGTGCGCCTGCAAGTGCAGGACGGCTTCCTGGCCGTGACGACCGGCGTGTGGCGCATCGCCGCGCTGAAACAGGCGCTGGTCTCGGCCCGCAGCGCGCTCGAGGCGACCACGCTCGGGCGCGATGTCGGCACGCGCACCGAGCTCGACGTGCTCGACGCCCAGCAGCGCATGTTCGCCGCCGAGCTGGACCTGATCCAGGCGCGCGTCGACTACCTGCTGGGACGCCTGCGCCTGGCGGCCGCGGCCGGCGAACTGAGCGAAGACAGCCTGCGCACGCTGGGCGCATGGCTGGCCTCCTGAGCATGCTCGGCAAGCGCAAGGAGCGCACGATCATGCAGGCCAGGTCCCGCTTCACCCCCGAACCATGGCGGCGCCGCCTGCTGGCCGCCGGCGCGGCGCTGCTGCTGGCGGCCTGCTCGACGCAGCGGCCCGGGCTGAACCAGCCGATCGGCGCCGATTCGCCGGCGCCGTCCGCGTTCG
>JACMLV010000207.1 GCA_014379395.1 Burkholderiaceae bacterium | reverse complement strand
GTGGTGCCGCGCTCGCTGACCACGGCCAGGATGTTCTTGGTGACGAAGCGCAGCGCGTTGACGGTGCCGCTGCGCTCGACGGCGAAGCTGCCCTCGAAGCGGAACAGGGCGTCGGTCGGCTGGCTGAAGTCGATGATGCTGTAGACGGCCGGCTGGGCCAGTTCGACCGTGCCGGTGGAAATCGTCATCGATTCCTGGAACTGGACGATGGGGGCGTAAAAGCCCTCGAAATCGTATTCCTGCTGCACCGGCTGGACCGCCATCACGACCGCCTCGGGCAGGAACACCGGCAGCGGGCCGCCGAAGCGCGCCAGGTAGCGCCGCTTGAACGCCTCGATCACGTCGACCTGTTTTTCGCGCAGCATGGCGACGTGGATCATTTCGCAGATCACGACGTCGACCGGCTCGGGCGGCAGGTACTCGAAGGCGTCGGCGTGCACCACTTCGACCTTCTCGCCGTTCGGATTGATGGCCAGCATGGCGCGCGCCGTCTCGACCATGTCCGGGTTGTACTCGACGCACCAGACCTTGGACGCCTTGGCCGCCGCGAAAAAAGACAGCACGCCGGTGCCGCCGCCCAGTTCCAGCACCTTGGCGCCGGGCTTGACCGCGTAGTCGATGGCCGACTTGAAGTTGAGCATGCGGTTTTGGTCCATCAACATGTTGTGATGGTAATGAACGGGAATAAATTGCCCTAAGTAACAGCTTTCGATTTCACGTTCATTCAACATAGTTTTCCCTTTGACGAGCTCAGCCTGCGACCTGATCATTATCGCAAGGAATTGATGTAAAACAAAGCGGCAAGGTGCGAGTGGTTTACCTGCCAATTCCGATGAATGGACATACCGCTATATCTGGCATGAAGACATTACGCTACAACGTTGAATAATTTGAAGAAATTGTCGCTGGTCTGGCGCGCCATCTGCTCGACCGGCACGCCTTTCAAGTTGGCGAGGAATTGTCCGACGTGCGCCACAAAGCCCGGCTCGTTCATCTTGCCGCGTTGCGGCACCGGCGCCAGATAGGGCGAATCGGTCTCGATCAGGATCCGCTCGATCGGCAAGGCCAGCGCGACGGCCTGCAAATCCTTGGCGCTCTTGAAGGTGACGATGCCGGAAAACGAGATGTAAAACCCCATTTCGATGGCGGCCAGCGCCACGTCCAGCGATTCCGTGAAGCAGTGCATGACGCCGGCCACGCCGCCCGCGTCGACCCCGGCGCCCTCTTCGCGCAGCACGCGGATGGTGTCCTCGGCCGCCGCCCGGGTGTGAATAATCAAGGGCTTGCGCGTGATTCTTGACGCTTTGATGTGATTGCGGAAACGCTCGCGCTGCCATTCCAGGTCGCCCGTCAGGCGGAAATAATCGAGCCCGGTCTCGCCGATGGCGATCACCTTCGGATGATCGGCCAGGCGTACCAGCTCGTCGACGCTGGGCTCGGGCGTGTCGACATAGTCGGGATGCACGCCGACCGAGGCGTAGATGTGCGGATATTGCTCGGCCAGGGCCAGCACTTGCGGAAAGTCCGGCAGGTCGACCGACACGCACAGCGCGTGCGTGACCTGGTTGTCGGCCATCTTGGCGAGGATCTCGGGCATCCGGGCCGCCAGCTCCGGGAAATTGATATGGCAATGGGAATCGATATACATGCCGCGATTGTACTGCAAGCGACGTCGCAAGCTACGTAGGTCAGATGCGCTTGCCCAGGATGACCAGGTCGCGCTCGACGCCGTCGAGCACGGCCACGCGCGGCAAATGGCCCCAGGTGTCGAAGCCAAACTTGGCGAACAGCGCGAGGCTGGGCTCGTTGTGGCCGAAGATGAAGCCGAGCAAAGTGTGCACCTCGCACGCCGGAGCGGCGGCCAAGGCTTGCTCCATGCAATAGCGTCCCACGCCGCGCCCGCGCGCCGACTCCGCGATGTAGAGCGACAGTTCGGCCGTGCCCGCGAGCGCCGGACGGCCGTAGAAATCGGAATACGACAGCCAGCCAAGGATGGCGTCGGATGGGGCGGCATCGGCCGCCTCGATCACCCACAAGGGGCGCGATCCGGCCTGGTGCTTGTGGAACCAGCCGAGGCGCGACTCCACCGTCACCGGCTCGGTGTCGGCCGTGACCATGCGCGAGGGAACGGTGCTGTTGTAGATGGCGACGATGGCGGGCAGGTCGTCGAGGGTGGCGATGCGGTGCCGGTAAGTGGTGCGCTGGGAAGACTGGGGCATGAAGAAGTAAGGTTGAGTCGGCCCGGGTGGCTTACAGCGTGTGGGTGGCGCGCGAGGAGCGCAGCGCGGCGCCGAGGATTTCCTCGATACGCAGCTTGACGCGCTGGCCGCTCTCGTCGTCCGGGAAATGCACGCCGATGCCCTGGGCCTTGTTGTTGTTGGCGGCCGGCGGCGTGATCCAGACCACTTTGCCGGCGATCGGGTATTTGTTCGGGTCGTCCATCAGGCCCAGGATCAGGTAGATTTCATCACCGATCTTGTACGGCTTATGGGTCGGCAGGAAGATGCCGCCGTGCTTGAGGAACGGCATGTAGGCCGCGTACAGGGCGGCCTTTTCCTTGATCGCCAGCGACAGCACGGTCGGCCGCGCAACGGGCGCGGCGACCTCTGATTCAGGCGTGCTGTCGGTC
>JACMLV010000206.1 GCA_014379395.1 Burkholderiaceae bacterium | reverse complement strand
TGGCCGCGGCGGTCGTGGCCGCCGCCATCGCCGCGGCCACGGTCGCGGCAACTTGCGCCGCTATGTCGTTTGCGGCGGGGGCGGCGGACGATGTCCGGTCCGCTTCTTTTGCCGCGGCCTGCTTCGCGGCTTCTTTCGCGGCCGCGGCCGCTGGCGGCGGATTGATGTCGTGCATGACGGGCGCGGCCGGTTGCGCCGGCGCGCCGCGCAAGCTGGCCAGCGCTTGCTGAATGGTCTTGGTGGCGCTGGCCGGTCCCTTGGACAGCAGATTCTTGGTCGCCTGGCGCATCTGCGCGAACATGTCGTGGTTCAGTTTCATGTGCATCCCTCAAGTTGCGCGCGCCGCGGCGGCAATCGCCGTTGGCACGCTCTAGTGAATTCGCCCTGCCAAGGCGGCTTTTACGACGGCGCTCGCGTGCAAGGCGCCCAGCACCATGATCGATTCGATGGTCGCCAGCGCCAGTTCGACCGACACGTCGCTGGCGATGCTGGCCAGGCCGAGCACCTGGATCTGCAGGCGCTGGCCGGCGGCCTGGATCGCCTCCAGGTCGGCGCGCGAATAATGGTGCATGCCGAGTATCAGGCTCTTGCGCGCCACCGTCTGGCGCACCACGTCGGCGTGCGTGTTCAACTGGTTGCGGATCGCCGTGCGGATCAGGTCGGTGCGGTTGGAATAGAAACCCTCCTGCACCAGCAAATCGATCTGACCCAGGTCGATCAGGCCGAGGTTGATGGTGATCTTTTCCGACTCGCTTGCTTTCAGCTTGAGGTCTTGCTTGGTCATGTGTCTCTTCTTTACATCCCTGTGGCATCCAATCGCCATCTGTATGGATGGTAGTTTAGGCCGATCCGGGGCCGAGTCAAGCCGAATTTCATTGCCTCATTGAAAATGCCGTTGTCGCGCGCGGCCGATGTGATACAGATTCGTCCGATATGGGGCGAGTTTTCGCGGCATAATGACGCTTCTTTTCCCCCGAGCTTTTTCCCGAGCCTGCCATGACCCACGACCTGCCATCCGGCCCGCGCCGCGACATCCCATCGGCGCCCGCGCGCCGCTGCGCCAAAGCGGCGCTTCAACCGTCGCGGAGCGCCGCATGAACGGGCCCGACGTCCTCGCCGCCGAACTGGCCGCGCCGGTGGCGTCGCCCTGCGTCAGCCTGTGCAAGATGAATCCGGACAGCGGCCTGTGCGAGGGCTGCCTGCGCACGCTCGACGAGATCCGCAAGTGGAGCGCGGCCGACGACGACTTCAAGCGCGGCGTGCTGGCCCAGATCCGGCGGCGCGAACAGCAGATCGCCTTCGACTAAAGCGCGCCATGTCCTTCTACCAGCCGCGGCACAGCGTCAGCGGCCCCGCCTACGGGGTCGGCTTCAAAGTGTTCGCCAGCATCGTCACGTCCGGCCTGCTCGGCTACGGCGTCAGCGTCGCGCTGCGCTTCCCATTGATGGAGTTCGGCTTCGGCGTGAAAGTGCTGCTGCTCGGTTCTGCCGCCATGCTCGGCGTGAGCTATTACTGGTTCCTGCGCGCCGTCACCACCATCGACGCGACCGGCATCCGCCAGAGCTGGCTGTACGACAAGCGGGTCGAGTGGCGCGAGGTGCGCGGCGCGAAGATGATCGGCATCCCCTACCTGTCGTGGCTGTTCCCGCCGCGCATGGTGGTGCGCACCGGGAACGCCTTCGTCACCTTCAACGGCGGCTCGCGCGAGGTGCTGATCGAATTCGCCAAGATCTCGCTCGCCTTCCAAATGAAAAAATGATCCATCTGCCCCCATCGATCCAGGTTTTCGAGCGCGGCTGGCTGTCGTCGAACAACGTGCTGCTGGTCGGCCCCGACGATTGCGCGCTGATCGACAGCGGCTACCAGACCCACGCGCTGCAAACGCTGGCGCTGGTCGAGCGCAGCCTGCAAGGGCGCCCGCTCGACCGGCTGCTCAACACCCACATGCATTCCGACCATTGCGGCGGCAACGCGGCGCTGCAGGCGCACTACGGCTGCCACACCTCGATCCCGCTGGCCGAGGCCGACAACGTGCGGCACTGGGACACCGAGGCGCTCAGCTTCAAGGCCACCGGCCAGCAATGCGAGCGCTTCGTCTTCGATTCCACCATCGCGCCGGGCGAGACGCTGACGCTGGCCGGCATGCAATGGCGGGCGCTGGCCGCGCCGGGGCACGACCCGCACTCGCTGATCTACTTTTGCGAGCGCGAGGGGGTCTTGATCTCGGCCGACGCGCTGTGGCAGAACGGCTTCGGCATCATCTTCCCCGAGCTGCACGGCGAATCCGGCTTCGCCGAGGCGCGCGCCACGCTCGACCTGATCGACTCGCTCGACGCGCGCCTGGTCATCCCCGGCCACGGCGCGCCGTTCACCGACGTCGCCGAATCGTTGAAGCGGGCCCGCTCGCGGCTCGACTTCTTCATCGCCGACCCGCTGCGCAACGCGCAAAACGCGGTCAAGGTGCTGCTCAAATTCCTGCTGCTCGAACGCCAGCGCATCCCGCTGGCGCAGGTGCCGGGGCTGCTGGCCGGGCTGGCGCTGTTCGAGGCGGCCAACAGCCGCTTCCTGCAGGGCGCGCCGGAACAGGTCGCGCAATGGGCGGTGAGCCAGCTGACGCGCGCGGCGGCGGCGCGCATCGACGGCGACGATCTGGTCAACGAGGGCTGAGAGCCCGCATGACGACACTTATCGGTTAGCCTGCGTATCTAAACACTGGATCGTTTTCGGAAAACTTGCCAATGGAGGTCGTATGAGCGTCAAGGCCGCGCGCCTGGTCCTGTCTGATCACATGAACGTCGAGCAAGCCTTCCAGGCGATCGCCTTCAATTGCCTTGCGCAGATGCGGGGCAATGA
>JACMLV010000020.1 GCA_014379395.1 Burkholderiaceae bacterium | reverse complement strand
GCGCTCGAGCAGCTGGGCCTGATACTGGCGCAGCCGGCTGCGCCGCTCGCTGCCCTCGGCCACGCCGGGCTCGGGGGGGCGCATGGCCTAGCCGAGGGCTTTGATTTTGGCCAGCAGGTCGGCCGCCGCCACCGGCTTGACCAGGTAGTCGCGCGCGCCCTGGCGGATGCCCCAGATGCGGTCGGTTTCCTGGTTCTTGCTCGAGCAGATGATCACCGGCACGTCCTGCAGCTGCGGATCGCGGGCGATGGCGCGCGTGATCTGGAAGCCGTTGGCGCCCGGCATGACGACGTCCATCAGGATCAGCTGCGGCTTGTCGGCCTTGATCTTTTCGAGCGCCTGTTCGCCGCTGTCGGCGCAGGCGACGGTGAAGCCGTTGCGCGTCAGGATGTCGGTCAGGTAGTAACGTTCCGTCGGCGAGTCGTCGACGATCAGGATTTTTTGTATAGCCATGGTTCCCCCTGCTGCATGTTCTGGTTATTCGGCCACGCCGGCCGGCGCGCCACTCGACGGCGCGGCGACGGCGTGCTCGCGCACGGCGGCCAACAGGCTGTCCTTGCTGAACGGCTTGGTCAGATACGCGGCCGAGCCGACCATCGCGCCCCTGGCGCGGTCGAACAGGCCGTCCTTGGACGAGAGCATCAGCACCGGCGTGGCGTGAAAGCGCGCGCTGGCCTTGATCAGGGCGCAGGTCTGGTAGCCGTCCAGGCGCGGCATCAGGATGTCGCAAAAAATCAGCGCCGGATGGTGGTCGGCGATCTTGGCGAGCGCGTCGAAACCGTCCTCGGCCAGCACCACCTGGTAGCCGGCCTGGGTCAGGAAAATCTCGGCCGAGCGGCGGATCGTGTTGCTGTCGTCGATCACCATGATCTTCAGGCAGGCCGGCGCGCCGGCCGCTTGCGGCAAAGTCGTCATAAGCGTTTCTCCATCGGCGCCGGCGGCGCGAATTTGGCGCGCGGCGCCGGGCGCGTCACAGCACCACCATCTCGAAATCGTCCTTGCGCGCGCCGCACTCCGGGCAGCACCAGTTCATCGGCACGTCGGCCCAGCGGGTGCCGGGCGCGATGCCTTCGTCGGGCAGGCCGTCGGCCTCGTTATAGACCCAGCCGCAGATGAGGCACATCCAGGTTTGAAAATGCGGCTTTGTTTCATCGCTACTCACGTTCTGCCACCCTTCAATCAAGTAAAATGCCGGATCAGAATCCAGGTATCTTAATCTACCCGCCGTGCAAAACCAAACTTCTCCTCTCATATTGAGCTTCGGCGTCTCCGATCCGGTCGGCGCGCTGGGCATCCAGGCCGACCTGGCCACCTGCGCCGCCTTCGGCTGCCACGCGTTGACGGTCACGACCGCGCTCCTGGTGGCCGACACCGCGCGCGTCGAGGAGTGCGAGGAGATCGATCCCGACTGGGTCTGCGACCAGGCCCGCGTGCTGCTCGAGGACATGCGCGCGGCCGCCATCAAGATCGGCGCGCTCGGCGGCGTCGAGCACATCACGGCGATCGCCGAAATCGTCTCCGACTATCCCGACGTGCCGCTGATCCTCGACCCGTTCATCTCGGCCCTGCCGGAGCAGGGCGTGGCCGGCGAGGACATGCTGATGGCGCTGCGCCAGCTGTTGATCCCGCAGGCCTCGCTGCTCATGCTCGCGCCCGAGGAACTGGCGCGCCTGGCCGAGACCTGGCGCGAGAGCGGCGCCGACGAGGCCGGCGCGGACGACGCCGAGGAGGCCGCCCTCGACCGCATCGAGGCCGACTGCGCCTACCTCAACGCGCTCGGCTGCGAATACGTGCTCGTGACCGGCACGCCGAACCCCGGCCACGAGCACGGCGCGCTGCGCGCCAACACCCTGTACGGCGCCGACGGCGTGGTC
>JACMLV010000205.1 GCA_014379395.1 Burkholderiaceae bacterium | reverse complement strand
GTGCGCCACGCCGCCGGGCCATTCGCGCGCCACCTACCGCAACTTCTTCCCGGCCGGCGCGCGCTGGCAATTCACCGGCATCCGCTTGGCGCGATAGTTCGCTTCCATCGGCGCTGTCCGCGAATTATGCTGAATTATGCGTGGCGAATAATTATCGCCATCGCATAATAAGGAGTAATTCTTATGAGCATCATATTTCCACGGGCCGAACTTGCCACCCGGATCGCCCAGCAACTCATTCATCCCGTGGCGCTCGACGAGGGACTGCGTTCAGGGCTGTTTTTGTCTGGCCTTCGGCGCACCGGGAGGCCTCCCGCGCCTCGTCGGTGGCCATCTGCCGCATCCGCTTCGCGCTGCCGGGCTTCGAGTCGCTCGCGGGCGGCCTCGATCACCTTCAGGCGCTCTTCGCGCCGTTCGATTTCGGCGGGAATGTCGAGCTCCGGCTCGTCTTTCTCGGCAAGGTCGGCCGATTCAATTTTCCAAAAGGTCGCACGCGCAGCGAAACGTATTTCTGCGACAGGACACTAGCTAGGAGGCTGTCGGACTTAGGGAGTCGAAGCGAAAAAACAGCTGGGCGAGGCCAGATTTTGACGGTTTCGCAGTGCCAATAGCGAGCTATTGGCCGAGAAAACGGCGAAATATGGACCGTCCAGGTATTTTTGCAGCCGACGAGCCCAAGTCCGACAGACTCCTAGCTCTTGCAAGGTTTCGACATGGCTGTAGATGGCGTCCCTGACGTTGCGCATCGCGTGGTCGACGGTCTCGCCCCAGGAGTGACAGCCCGGAATGTCGGGCACCGTGACGCCATACACGCTACCCTCGTCCTTGTGAATGACCACTGGAATTTCCATTTCCAGACTCCCTGTCCGTGTGTGGGATACCCATTATGCGAGCATCCGGACCAGCGTTCCAGCTAACTTTTTAGCGTGCGCGATAAATCGACATACTGTTTTTTGAGGCGTAAAAAAGCCCCGCGTGCATGGCAGGCGGGGCTTTTCGGGGCGGGCCGCGCGGCCCGCTTTTTTATGCTTAACGCGGCATCGCGCTTACAACACTTCGCTGGCGTGGTCGGCCAGGCGCGAGCGCTCGCCGCGCGCCAGGGTGACGTGGCCGCTGTGCGACCAGCCCTTGAAGCGGTCGACCACGTAGGTCAGGCCGCTCGAACCCTCGGTCAGGTACGGCGTGTCGATCTGCGCGATATTGCCCAGGCAGAGGATCTTGGTGCCCGGACCGGCGCGCGTGACCAGCGTCTTGACCTGCTTCGGCGTCAGGTTCTGCGCCTCGTCGATGATCAGGAACTTGTTCACGAAGGTGCGCCCGCGCATGAAGTTGAGCGACTTGATCTTGATGCGCGAACGAATCAAATCCTGCGTCGCCGCCCGGCCCCATTCGCCGCCGTCCGAATCGCTCTTGTTGAGCACTTCCAGGTTGTCGTCGAAGGCGCCCATCCACGGCGACATCTTCTCTTCCTCGGTGCCCGGCAGGAAGCCGATGTCCTCGCCCACCGGCACGGTGACGCGGGTGACGATGATCTCGTTGTAGAGCTTCGTTTCCAGCACCTGCGCGAGGCCGGCGGCGAGCGCCAGCAGGGTCTTGCCGGTGCCGGCCTGGCCGAGCAGGGTGACGAAGTCGCACTCGGGATTCATCAGCAGGTTCAGCGCGAAGTTCTGCTCGCGGTTGCGCGCGGTGACGCCCCACACGTTGTTCTTGCTGTGGCTGAAGTCGCGCAGGGTTTGCAGCACGGCGGTCTTGCCGTTGATCTGCTTGACCTGGCCGTAGAACGAGGCTTCGCCGTTCTTCGGTTCGAGGAACACGAACTGGTTCACCAACAGCGTCGGCACCACCGGCCCGGTGACGCGGTAGAAGGTGGCGCTGACGCCGTTCTTGTTCTCCTGCCAGGACTCCATGTCCTTGCCGTGCTTGTTCCAGAAGTCGTCCGGCAATTGCACGATGCCCGAGTAGAGCAGGTCGGTGTCTTCCAGAACATGGTCGTTGAAGTAGTCCTCGGCCGGCAGGCCCAGCGCGCGCGCCTTGATGCGCATGTTGATGTCCTTCGACACCAGCACCACCGGGCGTCCTTCGCGCTCGGCTTCGAGCGAGCGCACCACGGCCAGGATCTGGTTGTCGGCCTTGCCGACCGGCAGGCCCTCCGGCAGCGCGGCGCTTTGCAGGCGGGTCTGGAAGAACAGGCGGCCCTTGGCGTCCTTGTTGCCCAGCTTGTTGAGCGGGATGCCGTTTTCGATCGCCTCGTCGTCGGTGCTGCCGACCAGGCCGTCGAGCGTGCGCGAGACCTGGCGCGCGTTGCGCGCCACTTCCGACATGCCCTTCTTGTGGTCGTCGAGCTCTTCCAGCGTCATCATCGGCAGGTAGACGTCGTGCTCTTCGAAGCGGAACAGCGATGACGGGTCGTGCATCAGGACGTTGGTGTCGAGCACGAACAGCTTGGTCACGCCGGCCTTGTCGGCGGCGCGGCTGGCCGACGATTTGAGCGGTAGTTCGACCGGCTTGTGGTGCGCCGGATGCGGTTTTTCGAGCGCCTTGACGGCCGCGCCAAGGTGACCCCGATCGGCGCGGCGACGACCGCGGCCGGGGTCAGCTTGGCTTCCGCCTTGGCGGTCGCTTTCGCGCGGCGCGCCGGCGCCGCCGGTATTGGGGTGGCGACTTGCTTGGCAACCGGCGTTTTCACCTTGGAAACGACGACCGGCTCGCGCGCGGCCATCTTGTGCGGTTGCGCCAGCGCGGGCGCCT
>JACMLV010000204.1 GCA_014379395.1 Burkholderiaceae bacterium | reverse complement strand
TACTTCCCCGAAGAACTGGGCGGCAAGATGTACCTGGCCGGCGACGGCGCGATCCGCAACAAGGACACCGGCTACTTCACCATCACCGGCCGCATCGACGACGTGCTCAACGTCTCCGGTCACCGCATGGGCACGATGGAAATCGAATCGGCGCTGGTGGCCAACCCGCTGGTGGCCGAGGCCGCCGTGGTCGGCAAGCCGGACGACACGACCGGCGAATCGATTTGCGCCTTCGTGGTGTTGAAGCAAGCGCGTCCGACCGGTGAAGAAGCCAAGAAACTGGCGATCGAGCTGCGCAACTGGGTCGGCAAGGAAATCGGCCCGATCGCCAAGCCGAAGGAAATCCGTTTCGGCGACAACCTGCCGAAAACCCGTTCGGGCAAGATCATGCGGCGCCTGCTGCGCGTTCTGGCCAAGGGCGAGACCATCACGCAGGATATTTCCACCCTGGAAAATCCGGCGATCCTGGAGCAACTCGGCCAGGCTCTCTAATATGGCGGCGCTGACCATGACGTTGTGCAATCGGCCCGGCAAGGCGGAAGTGCGCGCATGGCTGGCGCGGCGGCGGCTCGCTTCGGCGCCGCCGCCATGTCCCGAAGAGATCCGGCGCATGCTCGGCTGGTCCTGCACCGGCCAGGATGCGACGCCCGCCGCAGTTGTTACGCAGGTAATGTTGCGGGCGATCAAAAACTGAACAGTTTTCTCGGGAATGTTGCGATTCGGTACAGCTCGCTTGGCGTTTTTTCCGCCATTCCCCGCTAAACCGGGTGGCATGCCAATTGCATATAAGGCATAGCGCTTGTTGCCTGGGCCCGGGGAAAAACGGAAGGTTTGTCCCGCCACAGCACGACGGGGGCTGTTAAAAGCTTTTCCATTTTTCCGGCAGGGCATGCGTGCCTGGGGAAATCAGGGAACGATTCAATCAAAAAAATTTGGAGAGACATTTAATGAACAAAAATATCATCGCTGCTGCTGTACTGACTCTGGTTTCCGGCTTGGCTGCCGCTCAAAGCAATGTGACGATTTATGGCAATGTCGATGTCGGCCTGCAGACGCAAAACCACACTCCTGTTGGCGCCGCCAAAACGACCATGGCAAACGGCGGCATCTCGCCTAGCATCTGGGGCTTCCGCGGCACCGAAGACCTGGGTAACGGTCTGAAGGCGACCTTCAACCTGGAAGGCCATTTCAAGCCGGACACCGGCGAAATGGAAAGCGGCGCGCGCACCGGCACCAACCTGTTCCGTCGTCAATCGAACGTCGGCCTGTCGTCCGCCAACATGGGCACGCTGACCCTGGGTAACCAGTACGGCCCGGCGGTTCTGGCCTTCGCCGCCACCGATCCACGCGGCCTGCGCGAGAACTTCTCCGGCCTGTATTCGTGGGCGTACAACTCGGGCGTGTTGAGCGGTAGCGGCAACGGCAACAACGACGTCGGCGTGTTCCTGCAAAACGCGATTTCGTACAGCAAGGCGATCGGCCCGGTCGGCCTGGCCGCCGGCTACAGCGTGTCGGAAAAGAAGGGCGCGGTCTACTCGCTGGGCGCGACCTACGCCGGCCCGGTTTCCCTGTCGGCCTCCTACCAGCAGGCCAACGTGGCGAACACCTCCGAGCGCGGCAGCCGCATGTACTCGATCGGCGCCGGCTACTCGATGGACGCTTTGACCGTCAAGGCGAACTTCCTGCGCGGCGACAACAAGAACGCCGCCCTGGTCGAGACCAGCAAGGTCAACGTGTTTGGCCTCGGCGCGGAGTTCAAGACCGCGGCGAACAACACCGTCGGCGCTTCGATCTATTTCGGCAAGGATAAGAACAACGGCAACGACAAGACCAACACCTTCATCCTGAGCGATGAATACTCGATGTCCAAGCGCACCACGCTGTACGCGCAACTGGCCTACGCCGATGCCAAAGTCGGTTCGACCCTGCTGACCTCCGTCATCAACGGCGGCACCGCAGCGAACCAAAACACTTCCGTGTTGAACGTCGGTATCAAGCACTCGTTCTAATCGCGTCACCCGTGCGGCCAGCGGCATCCCCGGATGTCCCTGGCCGTATGCTTTAGGCGCGCAAAAATACCCTAAACAGTGTTGACGATATGATGCCGAACCTGAAGGGCGCCGCGCGCCATCTCCGTTTCCTTCTCTGCCTGCTGTTCCTGCTGGCGACCGCCCACAGCCGGGCTGGCGTCCTGACCCGCGCCGCGCTGGTCGAACATTTCCCCTCCCCCTATGTGATTGGCGAACCGGACAAGGAATTGCCGGTCTGGCCGATTTTCAAGCAGAACGCCACCGCCACCGAACTGGTCGGCTACGTGTTCGAATCGATCGACTTGGCGCCCATCCCCGGTTTTTCCGGCGTGCCGATCAATCTGCTGGTCGCGCTCGATCCAAAGGGCAATTTCCTCGAAGTGAGCGTGCTGTCCCAGCACGAGCCGGTGTTCCTCGACGGTCTCGGGCCCGGACCGATGGTGCAGTTCGTCAAGCAGTACCAGGGCGTCTCGCTCAAACAGAATATCCATATCGGCGCCGGCACCAAGCGCACCGGCGTGTCCGACGCCGGCCACGCCTACATCGACGGCGTGTCCAAGGCGACCGCGTCGGTGCGCATCATCAACCAGAGCGCGCTGTCGGCCGCGCTCAAGGTGGCGCGCAAGAAGCTCGGCTTCGGCGAGGGCCGCGACCCGGACCTGATCGCGCGCGTCAAGCCCGACGTGTTCAAGCCAATGAGCGTGCGCCAGATGCAGGACGCCGGCCTGATCGAGCATGTGCGCGTCACCAACGGCGAGCTGGAAAAGCGGTTCGCCGGCAGCGACGGCGCCGGCCTCGACCCGGACGCGCTGGCCCAGCCCGACGGCGTCTTCACCGACCTGTATCTGGCCTATGTATCGATTCCCGAAGTCGGGCGCAACCTGCTTGCGCCCGCGAGTTGGAATAAATTGAAGAACCGGCTGGACGAGGGCGACCACGCGATGCTGGTCATGAGCGCCGGGCGCTACGGCGTGATCGGCGAGGACTTCGTGCGCGGCAGCGCGTCCGACCGCATCTTGCTCAAGCAGGACAAGCTGCCGATCGACATGCGCGACCTGGATCTGGAGCTGACCCTGAGCGACGCCGCGCTGTTGCCAACCGCTAACGTGACGGTCTTCCGCATCATCGGCCAGGCCGGCCTCGACCCGGCCCGCCCGCTCGACTTCTCGTTGCCGGTCACGCGCTTGAAGGGCATCGTCTATCCCGAGCGGATCACGCGCGAGCTGAACTTCAGCCATCGCGTGCCGGAGCGCTATTACATCGCCGCCGAAGGCAACAACAAAACCTGGGTCGCGATCTGGAAGGGGCGCTGGGTCGAGCTGCTGATCCTGCTGGCCGGGCTGGCGCTGCTGAGCTTTGCCCTGTGGCGGCAAAAACGGCTGACCGCCGACGGCGCGCGCTTCGTCTGGTTCCGCCGCGGCTTCCTGCTGTTCACGGTGGCCTTCATCGGCTATTACGCGCAGGGCCAGCTGTCGATCGTCAACCTGACCAGCCTGGCGCAGGCGGCGCTGGCCGGGCGCAGCCTGGAATTTTTCATGTTCGACCCGATGACCGTGGTGCTGTGGGCGTTCGTGCTGGTGTCGCTGCTGGTGTGGGGCCGCGGCACCTTCTGCGGCTGGCTGTGCCCGTTCGGCGCGCTGCAGGAGCTGACCGGCAAGCTGGCGCAACACTTCAAGCTGCGCCAGATCGCCATCCGGCCGGCGACCGACGCGCGCCTCAAGCTGATCAAATATGGCGTGCTCGCGCTGATCATGGGCAGCACCTTTTTCTCGTCCGGGCTCACCGACAAGCTGGTCGAGTTGGAGCCGTTCAAGACCGCCATCACGCTCAATTTCGTGCGCGCCTGGCCGTTCGTCCTGTACGCCGGCGTCTTGTTAATCGCCAGCATGTTCGTCTACAAATTCTTTTGCCGCTACCTGTGTCCGTTCGGCGCCGGGCTGGCGCTGATGGGCCGGGTGCGCCTGCTGAACTGGATTCCGCGCCGCCAGGAGTGCGGCAAGCCGTGCCAGACCTGCCGCCACCGCTGCGACTACCAGGCCATCAAGCCGAGCGGCGAGGTGACGTATGCCGAGTGCTTCCAGTGCATGGATTGCGTCGTCATCTATGAAAGCGATGAGAAGTGCGCGCCCCTGATGCTGGAAATTAAGCGCGCGCGCACCATCCCGATCCAGCCGATCAAGGCCGCGTGAAACAGGAGAGCATGATGCAGCGCCGTAATTTCATTTTGACTTCACTGGGCGCGGTCGCCGGCGTCGCCGGCACGGTCTGCCTGCCCGGCATGGTGCGCTCCGCTCCCCAGGCCGCGGGGCCGCGCCTGTTCACCGGCGCCGCGCTGGCCTTCGGCACCAGCATTTCCGTCACGCTCGCCCACGACGACCAGCGCCAGGCCGAACTGGCCATCGAGGACGCCTTCGACGCCGCGCGCCGGGTCGACCGCCTGATGAGCATCTACAACCCGGACAGCCAGGTGTTCCAGCTCAACCGCGATGGCTTTCTGGCGCGGCCCGATCCGCATCTGCTGGTGGTGCTGGAGCAGGCGCGCCAGCTTTCGCTGCTGAGCGGCGGCGCCTTCGACGTCACGGTGCAGCCGCTGTGGCGCGCCTTCGACGAGGCGCAGGCCGGCGCCGGGCTGCCAACCGAACGCCAGCGTCGGC
>JACMLV010000203.1 GCA_014379395.1 Burkholderiaceae bacterium | reverse complement strand
CGCTTCAATGGCCGCGCCAGCGTACTCGTGGCGGAATCGCACGGCTCCGGGGGCATTTCCGTCGCCTCCGCCAACCGTGTCGAACGCCAAGTCCGCGCCCGGCCGGCGGCAGTTCGCCCTCGCCGGCCACGTACAGGTCGTGCGCGCGGTAGCGGTACAGGTTGAGGGCCGTGCGCAGCTGCTCGTGCGGGCGCAGGTCGAACGCCAGTTCGACGTTGCGCATCGTCTCCGACGCGACTTGCCGCGCCACCGGATCGGCGCCGGTGAACACCGGCGGCCGGAATGCCTGGCCGAACATCAGCTTCGACGTCAACACGGCGCTGGTATTCCACACCAGCCCGAGGCGTGGATTATTTGCGCTGCCGAAATCGCTGAAATGGTCGATCCGCCAGCCGGCCGTCAGCTCCCAGTCGGGGGCGAACGCATATTCGTCCTGCAGCACCAGCGAGCGCCCTTCGCGCGCCCCGAACTGCGGGCCGGGCGGATTGTCGCCGCGCTCGCGCCGTTCGCGCGTCAGGCCCAGGTTCAGGCGCAGCCGGTGCGCCTCCGGCAAGGAGCGGGTCAGGGTCAGATCCGCGCTCTGATGGGTTTCACCGCGCTTGGGCAGAATCAGGCCGGCCGCGGCGGCGGCGGCGCTCTCCGTCCCGCCCTCGAAAGTGGTGCGCACCACGCTGGCCCGGAGGTCGGTCTTGTCGTCGATCCGGTCGGCGTAGGCCAGTTCCAGATGCTGGTGCCGGGAACGGCCTTGGGTTTGCGACGGCGGCGCCTCTTGCGCTGGCGCCCCTTGCGGGGGCGGGAACGGCTGCCCTTGCGGCCCTTGCGCGGGCGGGCCGCCGGCTTCGTCCTTGCCGCTGCGCATGGCCCAGGTGGTGAGCGACCAGGGCCCGGCGGTCAGGCGCAGCGTCAGGTCGCGGTACTCGCGCTCCACCGATTCTGTGTAGCTGCGCACGGGCTGGCGCAGGATCTGGGCGGTCAGCGTTTCCCGCTCGCGCGAATGGTTGGCGCTGATGGCCCAGTCGAACGGGCCGCTGCGGCCCGATTTGCCGGCCCACAGCTCGCGCTGGCCGAACGAGCCGGTGCTGATTCCTGCTTCGTCCGGGCGCTTTTTGGTGATCACATTGACCGC
The DNA here is from genome assembly GCA_014379395.1 of Burkholderiaceae bacterium. Taxonomy (GTDB): domain Bacteria; phylum Pseudomonadota; class Gammaproteobacteria; order Burkholderiales; family Burkholderiaceae_D; genus Janthinobacterium. The sequence continues at coordinate 2,759 of JACMLV010000203.1, read as the reverse complement.
GCCGGTCAGCGCGTCGGCGCCGTACAGCGCCGACACCGGCCCGCGCACCACCTCGATGCGCTCGACCAGATGCATCGGCAGGCGCAGGATTTCCGGCATCGTCATGTTGTCGACCATGCGCAGCGGCCGCCCGTCGAGCATGAACAGCACTTGGCCGCCGCGCTCGCTGAAACCGCCGCGCAGGTCGGCCACCGGCTCGTTGAAGTTGGCGCGCAGGTTGTAGAGGAAAAAGCCGGGCACGCCTTGCAGCACTTCGAGCAGGTTGCGCGCGCCCAGACGGCGGATGTCGTCGCCGCTGATGACGTAGGCCACCGCCGGCGCCTGGCGCACGAACTTGCTGGTGCCGGTGCCGAGGTCGACTTCGAGCATGTCGGCCAGCGACATGCCGACCAGCGAGTCCAGCTGGGCATCGGGCGCGTCGCTGGCGCCGGCGTTGGCGCCGCATAGGGCGCCGGCCAACAGCAGGACGGGGCGAAGGTTTTTCATCAACATCTGACTCCGTGACGATAGTGGGGGGGGCGCCGAGCCGGGGGCGCCGGGATGCGAAGCCCTTCCAAATCTTATTTAGTGCGACAGGCCCGAAGGCCTGTCGCTAGGGAATTGCTGCGCTCGGTTCCGGGCGCGGAGCGGCCCTGGTCTGATTGCGCCCGGCTTGTTTGGCGGCATACAGGGCCGCGTCGGCGCGCCCGACCAGGGCGGCGAAATCGGTGGCCGCGCCATCCGTCTGGGCCACCCCGATGCTGACGGTGACAGCGATGCCATATCCATCCCAGGGCACCGGCTCGGCGGCGATGCCGGCGCGGATGCGTTCGGCCAACTCGCAGGCGGTGTCGAGGCCGGTCATCGGCAGGATCAGCGCGAACTCCTCGCCGCCCAGGCGGCCCAGCGTGTCGGTGGCGCGCACCAGCGCGCAGCAACGGCTGGCCAGCGCGCAGATCACCGCGTCGCCGGCCGGGTGGCCGTGCGTGTCATTGACACGCTTGAAATGATCGATGTCGAGCATCAGCAGGGCCAGCGGGCCGGGCGAGCGGCGGTGGCGCTCGATCTCGCGCTCGCCGGTGGCCATCAGATGGCGCCGATTGGCCACGCCGGTCAGCGCGTCGGTCACGGCCAGGCGGCGCAGTTCCTGCTCCATCGCGCGCCGTTCGGTCACGTCGGCGTGCACGGCGACGATGTGGCTGACTTGGCCGCAGCTGTCATACACCGGCGCGCACGATACGTCGAGCCAGCGCGGCGCGCCATCCGCGCCGGCGTGGCTGATCTCGCCGCGCCAGCTGGCGCCGTCGAGGATGGCCTGGCGCACCGGCGCGCCGCCGCCGGCCTTGGCGCCATCGGCCAGCAGATACGGGGTCTGGCCGATCAGGGCCTCGGGCGTGGCGCCGCTGTCGGTGGCATAGGCCGCGTTGACGTATTCGATGCGCGCATCGGCGTTGGCGATCACCACCGCGGCCGAGCTGCAGTCGACCGCCGCCTTGAACTTGCGCAGCGCGTCGTTGGCGCTGCGCAGGGCCTCGTTGGCGGCCACCAGGGCCAGGTGGTTCTTCACGCGCGCGCGCACGATGGCCGGCACGAACGGCTTGGTGATGTAGTCGATCGCGCCCGCGTTCAGGCCGCGTTGCTCGTCGCTGTCGGCGTCGGCGCCGGTGATGAAGATGACCGGCATGGCGCAGGTGGCCGGGTCGGCCTTCAGGCGCACGCAGGTCTGGTAACCGTCCAGGCGCGGCATCATGACGTCGAGCAGGATCAGGTCGGGCCGGTGGTGCGCTGCCAGTTCGAGCGCGCTCACGCCGTCGTGCGCGAAGGCGATCCGGGCCAGGTCTTGCAGCAGGTTCTTCAGGAGTATGACGTTCTCGGTCGAGTCGTCAACAATCAGAATCAGTTGCATTTCGGGGTATCCTCGGTGGCGGGCGCAAGGGGCGTCGGTTGATCTACTCGACCAACGCGGGATTGTAAACGATGCCTATAGGAAACGGATAAATATTGCATCGCTCAAGCCGGGCTTGCCGGTGGAGCAATGGGCGGCAACTGAAGCTGCCCCCGCATGACCGCCTCCTTCCCAACCAGGACACGCTCCCCAAGCACGGATTCGGCCACCACCGGATCGCGCTGCCGCTGCAAAAGCAGCATCGCGAACTGGGGCGCAGCGTCTTCGTCGACGCGAATCTGCAACCCGCGCCGGGTTTATCTGGCCGGCGCGATCAGCAAGTCGGCGCGTGGGAAGCCCCAGCGCGGCACATGCGGCGGGCAGGCGCGCTGGCGGAAAGCGGCCAGGTCGATGGTGGTGAAGTTGCCCCTGGGGCCGGAGGAAAAGCGCAAGTCGGTGGCGACGCCGGCGTGGAGCAGCGGCGCGCGCGCGAAGCGCAGCCAGGCGTCGAAATAGCAGTTCTCGCTTTTCAGGCGGCGCAGCTCGGACAAGCCGCCCTGCTCTTGCGTCAGCAGCGCCAGCGCCGGCGTGGCGTTGGCCGCCTCGGGCCCGCCGACAAGCGCGGCCGGGCATTGCGCCGCCGGCAGCGCGTCCGGCGCGAGGCTGAATATGCCGCGCCGCAGCCGGTAGCGGTCGGCGCCCTCGTCGCTTTCGACCGAGACGAACACCCAGCACAGTGGGTGGGATGGAAACGCCGTCATCGCCACGTCGAGCACGCGCGCGGCCGGGTCGAGCCGCTGCAAGGCGGCCTCGATGCGCTGACGTCCCAGCATTGAGGCGCCGCCCTGGATGGCGATGAAGCCGAGGCAAGCCGCCAACGCCAGCGCGAAGCCGG
>JACMLV010000019.1 GCA_014379395.1 Burkholderiaceae bacterium | reverse complement strand
GTCGGCCAGGCCTGCGGCGCCAATCCCTTTCCGCTGATCGTGCCCTGCCACCGCGTCACGGCGGCCGGCGCGCTGGGCGGCTTTTCCCATCACGCCGAGGCGGACGGCTTCCACGTCGGCGTCAAGCGCTGGCTGCTGGCGCACGAGGGCGTGGCGGCATGAGCGCGGCCGACCAGTGCCAGGCCCAGATCGACGCGTTTTGCGACAGCTTGTGGCTCGAGGACGGCTTGTCGAAAAATTCGCTCGACGCCTACCGGCGCGACCTGCGCCTGTTCGCGCGCTGGCTGGAGGTGGCGCGCCCTGGCGTGGCCGGCCTGTACGAGGTGGGCGCGGCCGACATCGACGCCTATTTCAGCGCGCGCCAGGCCGAGACCAAGGCCACCTCGTCGAACCGGCGCCGCTCGGTGCTGCGGCGCTTCTACCAGATGGCGCTGCGCGAAAAGCGCATCACGCTCGATCCCTGCCTGAAGCTGGCCTCGGCCAAGCAGCCGACCCGCTTCGTGCACACGCTGTCGGAGGCCCAGGTCGAGGCGCTGCTGGCCGCGCCGGACGTGAACACGCCGCTCGGCCTGCGCGAGCGCACCATGCTCGAATTGATGTACGCCAGCGGCTTGCGGGTGTCGGAGCTGGTGACGCTCAAATCGGTCGAGCTGAGCCTGAACGACGGCGCGCTGCGCATCACCGGCAAGGGCGGCAAGACGCGCCTGGTGCCGTTCGGCGCGCAGGCGCGCCAGTGGATCGAACGCTATTTGCGGCAGGCGCGCGGGGTCATCCTCGACGGCCAGGTCGACGACGCCCTGTTCGTGACGCGCCGCGGCGGGCCGATGACGCGCCAGATGTTCTGGGTGCTGATCAAAAAGCACGCGCTGGCGGCCGGCATCACGGCGCCGCTGTCGCCGCACACGCTGCGCCACGCCTTCGCCACCCATCTGCTCAACCACGGCGCCGACTTGCGCGTGGTGCAGCTGCTGCTGGGCCACTCCGATATTTCGACCACCCAGATCTACACCCACGTCGCGCGCGAGCGCCTGAAACAGCTGCACGCGGCGCACCATCCCCGCGGCTGAAAGCTCTGCGCCGGCCGTATCTGGTTCATAATGGGGCCTGTGCATCCGGTTGCACCATCCAATTTATAGAGGCGGTACATGGCAAAGACAAATTTTCAATACGAAAAGCGGCAAAAGGAATTAGAAAAAAAGAAGAAGGCCGAGGAAAAGGCCCGCAAGAAGCTGGAGGCGAAGAACAATCCTAAACCGGCCGACGACGGCGCCGACGCCGATTCGGCCGAGGCCTCCGACGACGAGCCGGCGGGCGCGGCCCCGGCCGCCGCCGAATAAGCGACGCCGCTTCATTTAGTCAGTTGCAAACGGCCTCGACCGGGGCCGCGTATCGTCACCGCCCGCGCTCGCGGGCCGGCATTCCCGCCGGGTTCCCCGGCCGCGCTTTGCGCCGCCCGATGGCGTTGGCTCAAAGCAATTAATCCCCCGTCCCGCCTTGCGCTGTCGGTCATTCTTGACGGAGGTCAAGCGCGCTTTCACCTGCCGGTCAAAAATGGCTCGGTAACCGCAGGGCAGGCCGGCATCGGTTCGCTGCGGTCTTTTTACTTGAGGGGGTCAGGTGTCCGAGCTCAGTTCCGATCAATTCCCCGTCCGGCGCGCCCTCGCGGTCGCGGCGGCGCAACCGGCCGGCCCGGCCCAGGATGCCCTTGAGGTGCTCTCGAGCGTGGTCGCTGCGATCGAGCTCACGCCGATGGTGGCGGTGCGCAGCGTCGACCGCGGCGGCATCGTCTGCTTCTGGAACCGCACCTGCGCCGAGTTGTACGGCATCGCCGCCGGCGACGCGCTCGGCCAGCCGCTGGCCAGCCTGGTCGCCCACGCGCTGATGCTGGTGGCGCAGCTGGACGAGGCCTTTGACGCCGATGAGATCGGCTACGGCTTCTACGAGAACCTGT
>JACMLV010000202.1 GCA_014379395.1 Burkholderiaceae bacterium | reverse complement strand
GGCCCTGCTGTTCATCGACCTCGACCACTTCAAGCAGGTCAACGACAATTGCGGCCACGCCGCCGGCGACGCGGTGCTGGTGGCGGTGGTGACGCGGATGCAGCAGGCCATGCGCGCCAACGACGTGGTGGCGCGCCTGGCCGGCGACGAATTCGTGGTGCTGCTGCAGGGTGTCGAGAACGACCGCCAGATCGCGCTGATGGCGCAAAAACTGATCGCCGCGCTGGGCCAGCCGATCCTGTTCAAGGACCGCGTGCTGCACATCGGCGCCAGCGTCGGCGTGTGCGTGTTTCCGCGCGACGGCGACAGCGCCGAGGAGCTGCTGGTCAACGCCGACGCGGCCATGTACCACGCCAAGCGCGAGGGCCGCAACACCTTCCGCTTCCACAGCTAGTGTAGTGTTGCGCGTTGATTGCGATTTATAAAAATAGCGGATTTTTCGCCGAGACAAGGAAAAAACCGCAGCAATACCGAGGTATCGCGAGGATTTATGACGCAGTATCGGCGGAAAAGACGCTTTTTTTGTCGCAAGAAGAGCGCGACAGGACTCCAGTGTAGCAGCGATGCGACGGCCCCGGCTCGCTCAATCGAAGCGGCCGCCGCGGCGGAATTGTTCGGTGGCCGCCACCAGCGCCGTGGCGATGCCGCGTTCGAGCGCGCCGTGGCCGGCGTCGGCGATCATCCTCAGGCGCGCGCCGGGCCAGGCCTGGTGCAGCCGGTGCGCCGCAAGCGGCGGACAGATCACGTCGTAGCGGCCCTGCACGATCAGGGCCGGCAAATGGGCGACGCGGCCCAGTTCGCGCAGCAATTGATCCTCGCTGAAAAAGCCGAGGTTGGCCATGTAGTGCGATTCGAGCCGGCCCACGCCCAGGTCGAGCGCGTCGTTGGGGCCGTCGTCGGGCTGCGGCAGCAGGTACACGCGGCGTCCCTCGAAGCGGCTCCAGCTGCGCGCCGCCGGCAGATAGACGGCCGGATCGTCGCTGGCGATGCGGCGCGCGTAGGCGCCCAGCAGATCGGCGCGCTCATCGAGCGGAATCGGCGCGACGAATTCCTCGTACAGCTCGGGATAAAACCATTGCACGCCGTGGATGAACCAGTCGATCTCGGCGCGCGTGCACAGGAAGATGCCGCGCAGGATGAAGCCCAGGCAGGCCTCGGGATGCGCCTCGCCATAGGCCAGCGCCAGGGTCGAGCCCCAGGAGCCGCCGAACACCAGCCATTGCCGCACGCCGAATTGGACCCGCAGCCGTTCGATGTCGGCGATCAGGAGTTGGGTGGTGTTGTCGCGGCATTCGCCCAGCGGGGTCGATTTGCCGGCGCCGCGCTGGTCGAACAGGATCACGCGGTAATGCAGCGGATTGAAAAAGCGCCGGTGCTGGGGCGACAGGCCCGCGCCGGGGCCGCCATGCAAAAACAGCACCGGCAGGCCGTCCGGGTTGCCGCATTCCTCCCAATAAATCGTGTGCAGCGCGTCGACCGCGAGCATGCCGTGCCGGTTCGGCACCACGGGCGGAAACAGGGACATCAATGATTCCGGCATGGCCATCCTTAGTTATATCAGGCGCATTGTAGCGAAAACGGCGCCAAGTCCTGAGCAAAAAACCCGCGAAAAAAAAGCACCGCCGCGAAGGCAGTGCTTTTGTCCATCGATCCAATTGGCGCCCGCAAGGCGGGACGCCGGCCGGACTGTTACGACATGTGCTGACCGCCGTTGATGGAGATGTTGGCGCCGGTGACGAACGCCGCCTCGTCGGAGGCCAGGTAGGCCACCAGGCCGGCGACTTCTTCCGGCTTGCCCAGACGACCCATCGGAATTTGCGGCACGATCTTGGTGTCGAGCACTTCCTGCGGGATCGCCATCACCATCTTGGTGCCGATATAGCCCGGCGAAATGGTGTTGACGGTGACGTTCTTGCGCGCCACTTCCAATGCCAACGCCTTGGTGAAACCATGCATGCCGGCCTTGGCGGCCGAATAGTTGGTCTGACCGAAGGCGCCCTTCTGCCCGTTGACCGAGGAGATGTTGATGATCCGACCCCAGCCGCGCTCGACCATGCCATCGCAGACCGGCTTGGTCATGTTGAACACGGAGTCCAGGTTGGTCGACATGACCGCGTCCCAGTTCGGCTTGTCCATCTTCTTGAACGTCATGTCGCGCGTGATGCCGGCGTTGTTGACCAGCACATCGACCGGACCGATGTCCTTCTCGATTTGCGCCACGCAGGCCGCGGCCGAATCAAAATTGGCCACGTCGCATGGATAGGCGGTGAAATTGAAGCCCATCTCACGCGTCGTCGCCAGCCAGTCGTTGACCTTGGTGTTGCCCGGCGAATACGTGGTCACCACGCGGTAGCCCAGCGCGGCCAGCTTGATGCAGACCGCCTCGCCCAAACCGCCCATCCCGCCCGTTACTAATGCAACTCGTTCCATGTTTTATCCCCTCTGTTTTAGCGATGCACTGAAAAAATGTCTCCTCCGGTCTCCCCGGATGCTTATCTACTTGGTCTTAGTCGCGCTCGACCGCGAGGGCCACGCCCATGCCGCCGCCGATGCACAGGGCCGCCAAGCCCTTCTTCGCATCGCGCCGCACCATTTCATGGATCAAGGTCACCAGGATGCGCGCGCCGGACGCGCCGATCGGATGGCCGATGGCGATGGCGCCGCCGTTGACGTTGATCTTGCTGGTATCCCAGCCCATTTCCTTGTTGACCGCCAGCGCCTGCGCGGCGAAGATCAGCGGAACAGAGGCGAGCGGAATTTCGCGCCTCTCCGATACCCTGGTTATAGCGGCCACACCTACAAGACCGATGCCGGTGGC
>JACMLV010000201.1 GCA_014379395.1 Burkholderiaceae bacterium | reverse complement strand
TTGCTGGGCAACCAGGTCGGCTCGGGCAGCGGCCGCAGCGCGGCGACCGTGGCCGGCGCGGTGGGCGGCGCCCTGGTCGGCAATGAAGTCGAAAAAAGCCGCTCGCAAGGGCGCGAGGCCTATCAGATCGGGATACGCCTCGACAACGGCGACTACCGCGTGATCGCCCAGGACAGCGTGCAGGACTTGCGGGTCGGCAACCGGGTGCGCGTGGTCGACGGCCGCGTGTATCGCTACTAAGGCGCGTCGCGTCTTCAATAAAAGTAAGAGCAATAAAAGCCGCCGCGCGCGCCGCGCGTGGTGCGTCATCACGCCAAGGAGTAGCGCATGGGTACCATATTATTAATCATTCTGATCCTGGCCCTGATCGGCGTGCTGCCGGCCTGGCCGCACAGCCGCAGTTGGGGCTACGCGCCGAGCGGGCTGACCGGCCTGATCGTGCTCATCTTGCTCATCTTGCTGCTCACCGGCCGGCTGTAGGTTCTCCGCCGGCGCCGTCTTTGCGCCGTTTTTCCGTCCTTTTCATCACGCAGGAGATACCCATGAACAAATCGATCCCGCATCTGTTGCGCGCCGCGGTGGCCAGCCTCTGCCTGTTGACGCTGGCGCCCGGCTGGGCGCAGGAAGCCGGCGCGCCGGCGAAAGACCCGGCGCGCTGGTACGTCGACGACACCAGCGCGCCGGCGCAATTGCGCACCTTGCGCAAGGAAATCGGCGCCGCCTTCCAAGAGGCCCAGGCCGAATGCCGGCGCCAGCCGGCCGCCGGCCGCGACGCCTGCATGAAGGAGGCGCGCGCCATCTACCGCAACGATCTGGCCAACGCCGAGCAGCTGCGCACCAGCGCGCCGCAATAAAGGAGGGCCGCGCCGGCGCGGCATGCGCCGGCCGGTTGCGCCTTGAAAACCCAGTCCGGAGCTCAGTCCGGCTCGGGGGCCAGTTCGTGCACCACCAGCGGCGTGTCCTCGCTCACCGAGGCGAGCCAGCCGGACGCGCCGATGGCGCGCAGCGCGTCGCGATAGCCTTGGTCCCAACGCCACCCGATCGATCCCTTCGAGAAATTGATGTCCTTGGCCGCCATGTGCCAGTCGCGTCCGGCGTACGGCAGGCGCACGATGTGCATCGTGCTGTCGCAGCCCAGTTCGGCCAGCTCGGCGGCGTCGCGCGCGCTGCGGATCGACTCGGGCAGCTGCGCGTACAGGTCGCGCAGCTTGCGCTGCATGCTGTGGGTGGTGACATAGTCCTCGATGTGGCGCTTCGAGCGCGAGGCGTAGGTGACGTCCTTCTGCCGCGTCTGCACCTCGTCGAGCGTGGTCGGCTCCGGCCCGTCGGCGCTCCACAGGTCGACCATGAAAACCAGTGTGTCGATGTGCGGCAGGTCGTCCAGCACGGTTTCCAGCGGGGTGTTCGAATACAGGCCGCCATCCCAGTACAGCTCGCCGTCGATGCGCACCGCCGGAAAGCCCGGCGGCAAGGCGCCGCTGGCGCGGATGTGCTCGGCCGTGATCGTGATCTCGGTGTTGTCGAAGCGGCTCAGGGTGCCGCTGGCGACCTTCAGCGCGTTGACCGTCAGGCGCATGCCGCCGGCCGCGTTCAGATAGTCGAAGTCGACCAGTTCGCCGAGCGTGCGCGCCAAGCCGCCGGTGTCGTAGAAGCTGGCCGACTCGGGCGCCACCGGCAGGTTCAAGGCGAACGGGCTGAACCAGCGCGGCGCGAAGAAGCCGCGCACCCCGCGCAGCACGGTGTCGATGGTGGACAGGCGGATGTTGGCGCGGCGCAGCGGGTCCGACAGCAGGTTCATGTCGATCGAGTCGCGATGCGCGACGCGGTCCCAGAATTGTTGCAGGCGGGTCAGGCGGTTGGCGTGGTTGTTGCCGGCCAGGATGGCGGCGTTGATGGCGCCGATCGAGGTGCCGACGATCCAGTCCGGCGCCAGTCCCTGCTCATGCAGGGTCTGATACACGCCGGCCTGGTAGGCGCCCAGGGCGCCGCCGCCTTGCAGCACCAGCACGATGCGCATGCCGGCCGGATTGTGCGAGCTGACGGACGGCAAGACGAGTCCTTGGGGATTAGCCGCGCGGCCCGGGCGCGCCGCGGCGCCGCAGCAGCCAGGCCA
>JACMLV010000200.1 GCA_014379395.1 Burkholderiaceae bacterium | reverse complement strand
GTTGCAGCGCGGCGGTCGCCAGGGCGTAGGCGTCGCTCGAGCCGTGCAGGGCGGGCAGGGCGTAGCGGTTGCCGGGCTTGGGAAGGGATTTGATCAGGTCGAAGGGCATGCAGCGGAAACTCGGATTGAACGCGGATTGAATGGTTGGGCGCGCGGCCAAAGGCGGGCCGCCGTGACCGCGCCATTATAGACGACGCGACTGTGGCCGGCACCGGCGCGCCCGGCGCGCAGAAAAAGCGCTTGCATTCCTGAATTATCCCCGCAATAATACAGACGCAAACGAGAATCATTCTCATTTGAAATGCAGGGGGAAGCACACTTGAATGCCGGCGCGATCCATCGCCGCGAATCGCCGGATCATCTGAACCGGCCACGAATAACTGTTTTTTTGCACGGCATGGCGTTCGCCGCGGCGGCCAGCCACCCACTTAACTCAGGAGCGTTTGATGGACATCGACCGTATCGACCCCGTATTCCTAGCCCCGAACCCTTGCCAGCACCGGCCCGAGCTGATGCTGTCGGCGGTGTTGCACCTGATGTCGCACTACATGGCGGCGCACGCCGAGGGCAACGCCTGCGTCAAGCTGGCCTCGGTGATCGAGCGCCATCTGAAGGCGCTGGCCGGCCGCTCCGATCTGGCCCCGGTGCTGAGCGCAACCTGCCAGCAATTGTCCGAGCAATGGGCCGAGGTGGTCGAGCGCGCGCTGCCGCCAGCGGGAAAAGCCAATTTGTTCACCCGTATCCTGGCGGTCGGCAAGACCGGCCTTGGAGCATCCCGTGTGTGACCATGATGACCACGATACGTCGCCGGCCATCGTCGACGCCGGCGCGCGCGCGTCGAGCTCGCGCCGGCGCCGGATCTGGGAGCTCAGCCACGCCTGCCATTGCCCCTTGATCGGGGTCGGACTGCCGCTGGGCGTGTTGCGCAAGCTGGTCGTCAAGGTCAGCGATGCCGCGGTGGCGGCCGACGACTACGACGTGCATGTCTGCGCCGTCTCCGAGTGCGGCGCGCGCAACCGGCTGGCGCAATCCTTGCAGAAGGAACTGGAACGACGCTACGCCGTCGTCGTCGCGCGCTTTCGCCCGGCGCGGACGTGCGACGAGGTCGGCCAGTTGTGGCGCGCGGCGCTGGCCGAGGGCGACGTGGCCGGCGCGTTCTGGGCCGGCTTGACGCATCCGCGCTGCGACACGGCGCTGGAAGAACAAATGTGCCGCGACATTCACATGGCGCAGCATCAGGCGGGCGCCTGCGTGCGCGCCGATCTGCGGCAATTCCAGGCGCTGGTGGAGCAGAACGCCCGGCTGAGCCGCGAGCTGCTCGTCATGCAGCAGCGCAATCAGGCGCTGTCGCAGGAAAAGACCGAGCAGAACGCGCGGCACGAGGCGCTGCTGATGCAGGCCACAGCCAGCGCCATCGGCAAGGACAGCGTCATCGCCGCGCTGCGCGCCGATCTGGAGCGGCTGCGGGCGTCGATCCCCGAACTCGCCTCGCGCGCCCGGCTGTCCGAGCGCCTGAGTCAGATGGAACAGCGCGAGCGCGCGCTCAAGGGCCGCATCGCCGAGCTGGAAACGGGCCGGCCGCGGGCGCCGGCCAGTCCCGGCGTCGAGCCGGAACCGGCGCCAACGCCGGCGCCGGGACAGGTCCGGTGCATAAAGATGCCGATCCGGCTGGTCGATCAGAGCGTGCTGTGCGTCGGCGGGCGCAGCGGCAACGTGGCCACTTATCGCGCCCTGATCGAACGGGTCGGCGCCCAGTTCGCCCATCACGACGGCGGGCTGGAGGACAGCGCCGGTCTGCTCGGTTCGAGCCTGGCGGCCGCCGACCTCGTCATTTGCCAGACCGGCTGCATCAGCCACAGCGCTTACTGGCGGGTCAAGGATTATTGCAAGCGCACCGGCAAGCGCTGCGTGTTCATCGACAACCCCAGCATTTCCAGTCTGGCGCGCGGGCTGCAAGAGGCGAGCGCCGAAGCGGCGAGCGAAACGGGGGCGGATGACCGCGCCGAATAGTAAGGTCAGCCATTGGATCAATAAAAGGCGCAGTTCGGCTTGATGGCGCTGGGAGGGCTCGGCCCGTTATGGGCGGTCCATGATGCGGATCGCTTCCTGGATATGAAGGCGAAGCCGCTGAACGAGCGGTTTGGATTGTGTCCGTGGGGGCTTTATCATATTGACATTCAGGCTTGCTAGAATGGTTTGTCCGTACAATGCATAAATAGCAATCTCGTTCAATTTCGTCAGGATGTACAAATGCCGCTACGGCGCCCTCAAATACTTATTCTCGGATCGATGGTTTTGGCGCTTCTGCTGGTCTTGTCCGGCATTCGGCCATTTGACCGCATAACCTGGCTCCTCGAGGTTTTCCCCATCCTGATCGCTTGGCCCTGGTTGTTTGCCACTTACCGCCGCTTTCCGTTGACGAGCCTTCTTTATGTTCTCATCTTCTGCCATGCCATCGTGCTGATGGTTGGTGGCGCCTATTCATATGCCCGGGTGCCGCTGGGGTTTGAGATTGCGGATTGGCTGCACTTGAGCCGCAATCCCTACGACAAGATAGGGCACTTCTTTCAGGGTTTCGTTCCGGCCCTGGTCGCGCGCGAAATACTTCTCCGTGGCGCCCATGTCCGCGCGGGGAAGATGCTCGGCTTTCTTGTCGTTTGCATTGTGCTGGCAATCAGCGCCACCTATGAATTAATAGAATGGGCGGCGGCGGTTTCGCTCGGGCAGGGCGCCGACGAGTTCTTGGGAACCCAGGGCGATTCCTGGGATACGCAGTCCGATATGTTCTTCGCCTTAATTGGCGCGGTGTCGGCCCTGCTGACTCTCTCTCGACTACATGACATCCAACTCGCGCGGATGGCGAACCTTGAGGCTATGCCGCATTCATTCGGCGATACCCGTCACAGTTAATTAACTTTGCAATATTCGTAACTTGAACTACACTGCTCTGATTGCCTTGCGGCAATTTCAGATGGCGATCTTCTGCCCTTGTTGAATTCAGATTGGCTTTGTCGTCGGCTGTCTTCTATGCTGAATGATATGGATTCGATCGGGCTGCGTCATTCTGAAAAGCCGACGACAACAGCAAACTGTTCGCCAGACCGATTAGTCGCAGCGTTTGAAGACTGGCTTGATTTGTGGTTTTAGTACGAGGAGACGGCTTATGAACATTGACAGCACGACGAATTCCGAGCTGTTCCATCAACGTGTCCAGGCCAACAGCCAGGCTAGTCGCGCCTTTGCCGCGATGCTGGCGGAGAAGGCTTCCCACGCCGGCAATGCCGATGCCGCTGGAGCGGCGCAGGGTTTCACGACTTATGATTTTTCAAATATCGCGCCGCGGGATCTGAAGAGCGCGATAAGCCGCTTACTGAAAAGCGGCCAGATGTCGTTCGATGAATCGACTTCGCTGATCGGCATGATGCCGTCGCTGCCCGATGCGGTCGATCAGCCGATCAATTTTTTCACGACGATTCAAGAGGGAATCGACGGTGCGCTGGCGCGCAATGAGAAAACCAGCGCCGAGTATTTGACCTGCGCGCTTCAAACTTTGATCCGCTTGCAAGGAAAGCCAGTAGCCACCAGCTGATCAGCCGTTCGTTTCCGATTATTGAGCGACAAGGGCCGGATATTCCGGCCCTTGTCGATTCCGGCCGCGCATTTGCGACTCAAGGTGAATTGGCGCCGCCGGGCGCGCCTTGTGCCAGCGCGATGCGGCGCCGGATGCGCTGGGTTTCCTGCACATCGCCGGCTTGCTCGGCGCGCATCGCTTGCACGCCCAGCCAGGCCAGCAACGGCCGGCGCCAGCCCTGGTCGGACGCGGCTTCGACCGCGCTTGTTAAAAGCGCCGGGCTGGCGCGGCCGCCGCGCAACAGCACGCCGGCTGCAACCAGCCTGGTCAGCGGATCGTCGATGCCGGCCACGGCG
>JACMLV010000199.1 GCA_014379395.1 Burkholderiaceae bacterium | reverse complement strand
GTCGAAGCGAAAAAATAGCTGGGCGAGGCCAGATTTTGACGGTTTCGCAGTGCCAATAGCGAGCTATTGGCCGAGAAAACGGCGAAATATGGACCGTCCAGGTATTTTTGCAGCCGACGATCCTAAGTCCGACAGCCTCCTACCAAAACGGAGTCCGCCATGTTGCAAATTCGCAGAAGCGAGGAGCGCGGAGCCGCCCACCACGGCTGGCTCGATTCGCGCCACACATTTTCCTTCGCCCATTATCAAGACCCGGAGCACAGCGGCTTCGGCCCGCTGCTGGTGATCAACGAGGACCGCGTGGCGCCCGGCCAGGGCTTCGGCGCCCACAGCCACCGCGACATGGAGATCCTGTCCTATGTGCTCGACGGCGCGCTGGCGCACAAGGACAGCATGGGCAACGGCTCGGTGCTGCACTACGGCGACGTGCAGCGCATGAGCGCCGGCAACGGCGTGCGGCACAGCGAATTCAACGCCTCGAACGAGGCGCCGCTGCACTTCCTGCAAATCTGGATCGAGCCGAACGTGACCGGCATCGCGCCGGGCTACGAGGAAAAGCATTTCCCGCCCGAGGCGAAAGCGGGCCGGCTGCGCCTGATCGCCTCGAACGACGGGCGCGACGGCTCGGTGCTGGTGCACCAGGACGCGTACGTCTACGCCGCCATCGTGGACGAGGGCGAACGCCTCGAACACCGGCTGGCGCCGCACCGGCTGGCCTATGTGCACCTGGTCCGCGGCAGCCTGAGCGTGAACGGCCAGGCCCTCAAGGAGGGCGACGGCTTGAAGATCAACGGCGAGCGCGGCGTCGTGTTCGACCAGGCCGAGGCGGCCGAACTGCTGCTGTTCGACCTGCCGCACTAACGAAAGTGGAAGACGGCGGGGGCGGACGGCGGCGGCCGGCCCCGCCCCAAGCGGGCCGGCCATTTAGTGAGCTGGCACAAGTTTTGGTATGATTGCAGGGCGCACCGAGCCTGGTTGATCCAGTCCGGTGCGCCTTTTTACTTTTATTTTTCACTTTCGATCGAGCATAACCATGCAGAGCAGCGCCACCATTCCGGCCCAAGACGAACTGGACTACATCACCTCTTGCGCCCTGCCGACGCCGTGGGCCCAGTTCACGCTGCATGCCTTCGTCGAGCACGCCACCGGCAAGGAACACCTGGCCATGACGCTCGGCGACATCGGCGACGGCGCGCCGGTGCTCGCGCGCGTGCATTCGGAATGCCTGACCGGCGACGTGCTGTTCAGCCAACGCTGCGACTGCGGCGCCCAGCTCGAAGGCGCCCTGCGGCGCATCGCCGCCGAGGGCCGCGGCATCTTGCTGTACCTGCGCCAGGAAGGCCGGGGCATCGGCCTGATCAACAAAATCCGCGCCTACCGGCTGCAGGAGGCCGGCGCCGACACCGTGCAAGCGAACGAGCAGCTCGGCTTCAAGGCCGACGCCCGCAACTACGGGCTGTGCCTGCCGATGCTGCAACAGTTCGGCATCAGCCAGCTGCGCCTGATGACCAACAACCCGCGCAAGATCGACGCGATGACCAAGCTCGGCATCAGCGTCACCGAGCGCGTGCCGCTGCTGGTCAAGCGCAACCCGCACAACCGCCACTACCTCAACACCAAAGCGAACAAGATGGGCCACATGCTGGGCGCGCCCGACCCGCACAGCGACGGCGACCACCAATGACGCCAACCCGCGCGGCCGGATCCGGGGTCCGGCCATAGTCCCGGCGCGATTATTGCGCACCGCCAAGCGCAGCGCCGCCCTGCTGCTGGCCGGCCGCGCCGCCGCCCATGAGGTTGCCGGCCGCGAGGATGCCCATGTCGCGCATCGTGACGCCGCCGTCGGCGAGCGCGCCCATCGCCGCTTCGCTCGCGAGGTCGATGGTGTCCTTGTCGGGGTGCTTGCCGAACTTGGTCATGTGGATCCCGAGGATCCAGATGTCGTCAGCTGCCATTGCGTGCTCCTTCGATCGGTTCGAAACCGAACCCGATTGCTTCGGTGCCGGCGCTGTCGGTGCCGACCACTTGGGTTGCGAGCTTGACCTTCATGCCGACGTGAACGTGATCGGCGTCGGGCTCGACGTTGACGACGTTGGCGCGGACGCTCGTGCCCTCGCAGTCGATCACTCCGGCCACGAACGGCACGTCGATTCCGGGCGCCGCCAGCGACACGATCGTGAACGCGCGCAGCTCGCCGGTCGTCGCGACCGACACCCCGCGGAAATCGGTGGCGAAGCAATTCGCGCACGCGTTCCGGCGATCGAAGTACCGCGCGCCGCAGGCCGTGCACTCGTGCGCGACGAGGTGCGGCTCGGGGTCGAGCGCCAGGTATTCGACCAACGGGATGTTCTTCGCCATTCGGGCCCTCCCAGACGAGCGTGCAGGCCCCTTGTTAGCAGTCAGGCGCGTTACCGCTCTACTGCGCACTTCTCCTGGGGACCTCTACCCGCGACGGGGGTGCCATTGCTGGTTCACCCGAGGATCCTCGAGCTGCTCCATGAACTCGAGACGGATGTTGCCGGGGGCGGAGACGAACGCGATGCGCCGCTTGCCGAACGCACCCTCTACGACCGCCGGTCCCCACACGACGTCGTGCCCCTCGAGCTCCCGGTCGAGATCGTCGGTGATCAGAGCGGGGTGGAGGAACCCCTCGAGTCGAGGTCGATGACC
>JACMLV010000198.1 GCA_014379395.1 Burkholderiaceae bacterium | reverse complement strand
GCACCATCTGACCGCGCGGCGCGCGCTTGTCGTCCGCCTCCGACAAGGCGGCGGCGCGCGCGCCACTTACGCGCCGCGCGGGCCGCACCGACAATCGGCTTTTTCGCATCCGCACCCCGGCTTTCGCCCCCGCGTCCATGCGAGAACCGCCTCGCCCACGCGCTGTTCATGCGCACCTTTTCCGGCGACGTGACGCTGTTCGAGCGCGACTGCGTGCTCGACGAAAACGAGCGGCGCCTGCTGGCCGAGGCCGGGGTGCGCTACATCGGCTCGCCCCTGCTCGGCATCACGCTCGACGAGGGGATGGCGCCGCTGTTGCACACCAAGGATGGCGAAAGCCACCGCGCCGACGTGGCCTATCCGATGCTGGGCGAAACGGCGTGCTCTGCGCTGGCGCTGGCGCTCGGGCTGGGGGCGGCGTGCGATCCGTGCGGCAAGCTGCTGGTCGACGAGCACCAGCGCACTTCTGTGCCGGGCCTGTTCGCCGCGGGTGACGTGGCCGTCGGGCTGAACCAGATCAGCGTGGCGGCCGGCCAGGCGGCGGTGGCCGCGACCGCCATCCACAACAGCCTGCCGCCGCGTTATCGCGGCCTTGCGGGCTGATTACTTCGGCTTGGTTCCCAGCAGATAGTTGTCTTTCACGCGCACGTAATGCTCGGCCGAATATTTCAGGTAGGCCAGCTCGGCGGCGCTGAGCGCGCGCGCCCGCACGGCGGGCCGGCCGACATACAGATAGCCGCTCTCGAGCACCTTGCCCGGCGCCACCAGGCTGCCGGCGCCGACCATCACCTGGCGCTCGACGACCGCGTCGTCCATCACGATGCTGCCCATGCCGATCAGGCATTGGTCGCCGATGCTGCAGCCGTGCAGGATCACCGAGTGGCCGATGGTGACGTAGTCGCCGATCAGCAGCGGCGAGCCGTCCGGCTTGGCCGCGCTCTTGTGGGCCACGTGGCCCATCGTGAAATCCTGGATATTGCTGCACATGCCGATCCGAATCCGATTGACGTCGCCGCGCAGCACGGCATTGCACCAGACCGAGGAATGGTCGCCGATGTGCACGTCGCCGATGATCTGGGCCGAGTCGTGCAGATAGAGGTCGCGCCCGAGTTGGGGGAACGTGTCGAGGTAGGAAGTCAAGGGCATGGGAATTGATCGCGGTCGATGGAAGATGAAAGATGAAAGATGAAAGATGAACAGCATACGGGCCGGCGCGCGGCCTGTCCATCGGCCGCCGCCCCGCCCCGTCCGCCCGCCCGAATTGGCGCGCAAGCGCGATGTTGCTTGGTATAAAATTCGGTGTCAGTCCACGCCGGACTGCGTCCACTTGCGGCACCCTGAAATGGCAAAAAAATTCCCGCTCCACCCCAAGAACCCGGAACGCATCTGCTGGGGCTGCGACAAATATTGCCCGTCCGATTCGCTCGCCTGCGGCAACGGCGCCGACCGCACCCAGCATCCGGTCGAGCTGTTCGGCGAGGACTGGGCCGACTGGGGCCTCGACGCGCAAGCGAAGCCGGCCGGGGGCGAGGCCGCCGAAGACGCCGAAGACGCCGAAGACAACGAGAAATAAGGCCTGCCGCTCCGACGCGCCCCGGCCGGGCCGGCCCGCTCGCGATTCTCCGGCACGCTTTTTGCGTCGCACATTCCCGATAAAATAGATAAAGGAAGCCTTCGATGACCGGACGTAACGACACTTGCCCCTGCGGCAGCGGCAAAAAATACAAGAAATGCTGCGCCGCGCAACAGCCCGCCTACGCCACCAACGCCAAGAACGTCCAGGCCGCATCGCAGCAATTGCTCGACGCGGTGGCCTTGCATCAGGCCGGCGAACTGGACGCCGCCGAAGCGGCCTACCGCACCATCTTGCTGCTCGCGCCGAACGAAAGCGACGCCCTGCATTACCTCGGCGTGCTGGCCTTCCAAAGGGCCCGCTACGCCGAGGCCGCCGCCCTGATCGAGCAAGCCATCGCGATCAAAAACGACACCCCGGCCTTCCACTGCAATCTGGGCAACGCGCGCATGCGCCTGGCCGACTACGACGCGGCGCGCCGCGCCTACGAACAGGCGTGCCGGCTCGACCCGCGCTTCGCGGTCGCCTTCCTCGGCCTGAGCAACGCCCTGCTGGCCGGCG
>JACMLV010000018.1 GCA_014379395.1 Burkholderiaceae bacterium | reverse complement strand
GAACCACAAGGGCGAAACGGTGTACCGAGGAGATGACAATTGCCTGCTGCGTTGGGCCGATGCTCGGGCGTAAAGTCACCGCCTGAAATACCAACCGACCTGGGAGTCATTGGTTCTTTTATGTGACTTTCGGTCCGGTACTTGTCAATGCCGGGGCCAATCAAAAACGGCCGCTTTCACAAGCAGCCGTTCTTGTCGAAGTGACGTGCTTAACGCTAGCGTCGATTAACGTTGCGCAATGGGTTGCACGTCGCGGCGCTCAGATCCAGTAAACAACTGGCGTGGGCGGCCAATCTTGTACTCGGGGTCGCCAATCATTTCGTTCAATTGCGCGATCCAACCTACGGTGCGGGCCAGCGCAAAAATGGCGGTAAATAGGCTGACCGGGATACCGATGGCACGCTGCACGATGCCAGAGTAAAAGTCAACGTTGGGATAGAGCTTGCGCTGCACAAAGTAGTCGTCTTCCAGGGCAATCTTTTCCAGCGCCATGGCCAGCTTGAACAGCGGGTCGTTTTCGAGCCCCATCTCCTTGAGCACTTCCTTGCAGGTTTCCTGCATCAGCGTGGCGCGCGGGTCATAGTTCTTGTAAACGCGGTGACCAAAACCCATCAGCTTGACGGTGGAGTTCTTGTCCTTGACCTGTTTGATGAAGTCACCGATTTTCTCGATGCCGCCATTTTTCTGGATATCGCCCAGCATGTTCAGCGCCGCTTCGTTGGCGCCGCCGTGCGCCGGGCCCCAGAGGCAGGCCACGCCGGCCGCGATGGCGGCGAACGGGTTGGTGCCGGAGGAGCCGCACAGCCGCACGGTGGAGGTGGAGGCGTTCTGCTCGTGGTCGGCGTGCAGGATGAAGATGCGATCCATCGCGCGCGTGAGCACGTCGCTCTGCTGGTACTCCTCGCACGGCGTGGCGAACATCATGCGCATGAAGTTCGAGGTGTAGGACAGCGAGTTCATCGGGTACATGTAGGGCTGGCCGGCGCTGTACTTGTACGCCATGGACACCAGCGTCGGCATCTTGGCGATCAGGCGGATCGCCGACACTTCGCGGTGATGCGGATCGTTGATGTCGAGCGAGTCGTGGTAGAACGAGGCCAGCGCGCCGACGGTGCCGACCAGGACCGACATCGGGTGGGCGTCGCGACGGAAACCGCGGAAGAAGAATTGCATCTGCTCGTGCACCATCGTGTGCTTGGTCACGGTGGCGACGAATTTTTCCTTTTGCGCGGCGTTCGGCAGTTCGCCGTTCAGCAACAGGTAGCAGGTTTCGAGGAAGTCGGCGTTGACGGCCAGTTGCTCGATCGGATAGCCGCGATAGAGCAGCTCGCCCTTGTCGCCGTCGATGTAGGTGATCGACGAGTTACAGGCCGCGGTCGACATGAAGCCAGGGTCGTACGTGAATTTGCCGGTGGCGCCGTACAGCTTGCGGATGTCGATGACGTCCGGACCGACGGTGCCTTCGTAGATCGGGAAGTCGATCGATGGCGTGCCATCGTTAAACGACAAGGTGGCTTTTTTGTCAGAGTTGTTCATGCTCTTCCTTCGGGAGTGAGTCGAAAATAAAAATCAAAAATTCTGGATGCTTCTTGCTGCGCCCGGACGGAGCTGCGCCCCGCTGTCTCCTAAGCGCGACGCAGTCGCTGCAGCAGTGCGTGCACATGCGGCAAATCGGCTTCGCCTTCCGGCTCCTTGCGGGCCAGCACCAGATCCATTAACGCATTGTCCGACAGGTCGAGCAGACGGCTCAGCGCGTCCACCTCTTCGTCGGTCAATTCGGATTCGTGCGCATCGAGGAAACGAGTCAAAATCAGATCGTTTTCCAGCAGACCGCGGCGGGCGCGCCAGCGCAGGCGGGCGCGGTTGGCGGGGTCGGCTTGATGCGTGTGCAAACTTGATTCTGTCATTTTTATTCAACGCTTTGACTGTGCGCCCCAGCTCTTCCAGGGGCGCGGACTGCCGGGTGCGGGCTTGCGGCCCGCGCCCGGCAAACGCGCTTTACACCGCGCGGCGAACCATCAGTTCCTTGATCTTGCCGATCGCCTTGTTCGGGTTCAAACCCTTAGGGCAGACATCGACGCAGTTCATGATCGAGTGGCAACGGAACAGGCGGTACGGATCTTCCAGGTTGTCCAGACGGGCGCCGGTGGCTTCGTCGCGCGAATCGGCGATGAAGCGGTAGGCTTGCAGCAAGCCGGCCGGGCCGACGAACTTGTCCGGATTCCACCAGAACGACGGGCAGGACGTCGAGCAGCAGGCGCACAGGATGCACTCGTACAGGCCGTCGAGCTCTTCGCGCTCGGTGGGCGTCTGCAGGCGCTCTTTTTCAGGCGGAATCGAATCGTTGATCAGGTATGGCTTGATCGAATCGTATTGCTTGAAGAATTGCGTCATGTCGACGATCAGGTCGCGGATCACCGGCAGCCCTGGCAGCGGACGCAGCACGATAGGCTCGCTCAGCTCGTTCAGGTTGGTGGTGCAGGCCAGGCCGTTCTTGCCGTTGATGTTCATCGCGTCCGAACCGCACACGCCTTCGCGGCACGAGCGGCGCAGGGCCAGCGAATCGTCGACGTCGGCCTTGATGCGCTGCAGCGCGTCGAGCAGCATCTTGTCGGTGTCTTTCAGTTCGACCGTCAGGTCTTGCATGTACGGCTTGGCATCCTTGTCCGGATCATAGCGGTAGATTTGAAATTTCAGTGTGCGTGCCATGTTCTGACCCTTAGAAAGTGCGTGGTTTTGGCTTGAAGGTGTCGACCGTCAGCGGCTTGGTGATAACTGGCTTGTACTCCAGGCGGTTGTCTTTCGAGAACCACAGGGTGTGCTTCATCCAGTTGTCGTCGTCGCGCGTCGGGTGGTCGCTGTGCGCATGGGCGCCGCGCGATTCCTTACGGGCAACGGCCGAGGTGATGGTCGCCTTCGCCGTTTCGATCAGGTTGTCCAGCTCCAGCGCCTCGATGCGGGCGGTGTTGAACACCATCGACTTGTCCTTGTAGGCGACGTGCTTGCGGCGCTCGTCGAGCTTCATGATCTCGATGTAACCCTGTTGCAACAACGCGTCGGTGCGGAACACGCCGCAGTACTTTTGCATCGCGGCGCGGATGTCGTTGGCGACGTCCTGTACGCGCTCGGTGCCCTTGGAGTTCTCCAGGTTCGACAGGCGCGACATGGCGAAGTCGGCGGCGTCCTTCGGCAAAGGCTTGTTTTCCTTTTGCTTGAGGTTGCTGGCCACGATGTGGTTACCGGCGGCGCGGCCGAACACGACCAGGTCGAGCAGCGAGTTGGTGCCGAGGCGGTTGGCGCCGTGCACCGAGACGCAGGCGCATTCGCCGATGGCGTACATGCCGTTGACGACGGCGACCGGGTTGCCATCCTTCGGCGCGACGACCTGGCCGTGGATGTTGGTCGGAATGCCGCCCATCTGGTAGTGAATCGTCGGCACGACAGGAATCGGTTCCTTGGTGGCGTCGACGTTGGCGAACTTGTGGCCGATCTCCAGAATCGAAGGCAGACGCTTCTGGATGGTGTCGGCGCCGATGTGGCGCAGGTCGAGCAGCACGTGGTCCTTGTTCGGACCGCAACCGCGGCCTTCCTTGATCTCCTGGTCCATCGAGCGCGACACGAAGTCGCGCGGCGCCAAGTCCTTCAGGGTCGGCGCGTAGCGCTCCATGAAGCGCTCGCCCTGGCTGTTGATCAGGATGCCGCCTTCGCCGCGCACGCCTTCGGTGATCAGGACGCCCGCGCCGGCCACGCCGGTCGGGTGGAACTGCCAGAATTCCATATCTTGCAGCGGCAGGCCGGCGCGCGCCGCCATGCCGGTGCCGTCACCGGTGTTGATGAAGGCATTGGTCGAGGCGGCGAAGATACGGCCCGCGCCGCCGGTGGCGAAAACGGTGGTCTTCGCTTCCAGGATCATGCATTCGCCGGTTTCCATTTCCAGCGCGACCACGCCGACGACATCGCCCTCGGCGTCGCGGATGATGTCGATCGCCATCCATTCGACGAAGAAGTGGGTGCGGGCGCGCACGTTGCGCTGGTACAGGGTGTGCAGCAGGGCGTGGCCGGTGCGGTCGGCCGCGGCGCAGGCGCGCTGCACGGCTTTCTCACCGAAGTTGGCGGTGTGGCCGCCGAACGGACGCTGGTAGATGGTGCCGTCCGGATTGCGGTCGAACGGCATGCCGAAGTGTTCCAACTCGTAGACGACCTTCGGTGCTTCGCGGCACATGAATTCGATCGCGTCCTGGTCGCCCAGGTAGTCGCCGCCCTTGACGGTGTCGAACATGTGCCAGAACCAGTTGTCCTCGGCCATGTTGCCGAGCGAGGCGCCGATGCCGCCCTGGGCCGCGACGGTGTGCGAGCGGGTCGGGAACACTTTCGACAGCACCGCGACGTTCAGGCCGGCCTCGGCCAGTTGCAGCGAGGCGCGCATGCCGGAACCGCCGGCGCCGACGATGACCGCGTCAAAGCGGCGGGTAGGGATTGCAGATTTATATGCTGCCACGATTACACACTCCAGAGTATCTGCACCGACCAGGCGGCACAAGCGATCAACCACAGCAGCGTGGCAATTTGCAAGGTAAGACGGACGGCGACGCATTTCACGTAGTCCATCCAGATGTCGCGCACACCGACCCACGCGTGGTAGGCCAGCGCCAGGAACGTCACCAGGCTGAATAATTTAAACCACTGCTGCGCGAACAAACCGGCCCAGCCTTCATAGCTGAAGTTGCTGCCGGTGAGAAAGGAAACCAACAAGATGGCGGTGTAGATCACCATGACGACGGCGGTGACGCGCTGCGCGAGCCAGTCGCGCAGGCCGTAGTGGGCGCCGACGACGAGGCGCTTGGGTCCGACGTTATTAGTTGCCATTAAAATACTCCAAACAATTTCAGGCCGACCAGGGCGGTCAGCGACAAGCTGATCAACAGCACGGTAGCGGCCGACTTGCGGGCCGAATCCTTATCGAGGCCGATGTGCAGATCCATCACCAGGTGGCGCACGCCGGCGCAGAAGTGCTGCATGTAGCCCCAGACCAGGGCCAGCAGGATCAACTTGACGAGGGGGTTGGCGGCGATGCCCTGGAAGTAGACGAACGAGATCTCCGAACGGATGCTCAGCTCCATCAGATACAGCGCGAAGGGCAGCAGCGCGAACATCAGCAGGCCACTGATGCGGTGCAAGATGGAGACCACGCCGGCCAACGGCAGGCGGTAGTTCGACAATTGCGTGACGTGGATATTACGAAATTCCGGCCGTTCTTTTTTTGGCACTTCTCTTACGGCTTCTGACATAACAGGACCTCCCCTTGAGCTTTGATAAATATCGAGTCTGCGATTTTCGCCGATTTTGGTGCAGCACACCAATATGTATCGTTACGTATAACAAAAATTGTGTTTTACCACGCCTTCAGACCGCTTTTTCTGCAATTCGACGTATTTTTAGCGCAACACCGCCTGATCGGCACAGCCAGGCGGCGCGGCGCGGCGCCTTTGTATTACTGTCTCAATTCTGTCAATTCAACTCGTTCTGGTAATGGTAATGACTGGTCAGGTACAGGCCGCGGCGCAGCTCGACCGGCTTGTCGCCATACGTGAACGAGACGCGCTCGGAGCACAGCAGCGGCGCGCCGGGCGCGATGTTCAACAACTGGGCGGCGCCCTCGTCGGCGCCGACGGCGCGGATCTGCTCGGAGGCGCGGATCATGCGGGTGCCGAATTCGGACTCGAACAGACCGTACATCGGGCCCTTGTATTCGACCAGGCGCTCGGCGGTGAGCCCTTTGAAGATCAGGCCGGGCAGCCACAATTCCTCGACGATGGTGGGCACGCCGTCGAACGACTGGACGCGCTTGATGAAGATGACCGGATCGCCCGAGCGCAGGTCGATCAGGCGCGCCACGTCGGCCGGGGCGCGCACGCGGCGCACGTCGATGATCTTGTTTTCGGGGTAGTGCGGCACGCCCTCGTCGGGCACCATGCGCAGGAAGCGGAAGTGGGCGCGCGCCTCGTGGTGCGTGGCAACAAAAGTGCCCTTTCCCTGGCGCCGCACGACCAGGTTCTCGGCGGCCAACTCGTCGATCGCCTTGCGCACCGTGCCCTGGCTGACCTTGAAGCGGTTGGCCAGCTCGACCTCGCTCGGAATCAGCTCGCCCGGCTTCCACTCGCCCGACTGCAGGCTTTGCGTGATGAGCGCCTTGATCTGTTGGTACAGCGGGCTGAACGCGGGGGTGGCCGGCGCGCCGGCCGCGCCGCTGGCGGCGGCGGCATTCGAGGTTGGGTTGGTCGGCACGGAATTCATAGGCCAAGATTTCAACACAAATCGTGCGCCGCGTCCAGTAAAAAGGTGGTAACTGTTCTGTCTTATATAAGACATAAGACATAAGAGAGATTGACAGAAGCGAAATGCCCGCCTACACTCATTCCCGACAAATTTTGTAAGCGCCCGCGCCATCGCGCCCGAGTGTGGAGCGGCCGGCCCGGCGCCCCGCGCGCCGTCCTCAATCGGGGGCGGCACGGCGAAGCGGTTTTGGTATGATTACAGTTTTTCAGTTTTCCGAACACAAGCGTCGGCTTCAGATCGTTTTCTTTTTCCACTTGGAGATTCATCATGGCAAAAACCCCAATGCGTGTTGCTGTAACCGGCGCCGCCGGTCAGATCGGTTACTCCCTGCTGTTCCGCATCGCCAACGGCGACATGCTGGGCAAGGACCAGCCAGTCATCTTGCAATTGCTTGAAATCGCTGACGAACGCGCGCAAAAGGCGCTCAAGGGCGTCATGATGGAAATCGACGACTGCGCGTTCCCGCTGCTGGCCGGCATGACCGCCCACGCCGATCCGATGACCGCGTTCAAGGACGCCGACGTCGCCCTGCTGGTCGGCGCGCGTCCACGCGGCCCGGGCATGGAGCGCAAGGATCTGCTCGAAGCGAACGCGCAAATCTTCACGGTGCAAGGCAAGGCGCTCGACGCCGTCGCCTCGCGCGGCGTCAAGGTCCTGGTGGTCGGCAACCCAGCCAACACCAACGCCTATATCGCCATGAAGTCGGCGCCATCGCTGCCAGCGAAGAACTTCACCGCCATGCTGCGTCTGGACCACAACCGCGCCGCCTCGCAAATCGCCGCCAAGGTCGGCCAGCCAGTGTCGTCGATCGAAAAACTGTTCGTCTGGGGCAACCACTCGCCAACCATGTACGCCGACTACCGTTACGCCGAAATCGGCGGCAAATCGGTCAAGGACATGATCAACGACGACGTCTGGAACAAAGACGTGTTCCTGCCAACGGTGGGCAAGCGCGGCGCCGCCATCATCGAAGCGCGCGGCCTGTCGTCGGCCGCCTCGGCCGCCAACGCCGCCATCGACCACATCCATGACTGGCACCTGGGCACCAACGGCAAGTGGACCACGATGGGCATCCCATCGGATGGCTCCTACGGCATCCCGGAAGGCATCGTGTTCGGTTTCCCTGTCACCGTTGAAAACGGCGAATACAAGATCGTTCAAGGCCTGTCGGTCGATGCATTCTCGCAAGAGCGCATCAACGTCACCCTGAACGAACTGCTGGAAGAGCAAAACGGCGTCAAGCACCTGCTGGGCTAAGTTTTACTCGTAGTGGTATTCCACGCGGCGCGCCAGGCTGGGCGCCGCGTCGCACGCCGCGTCGCCAACCGGCCGCGCGGCTTCATCGTTTTTTCAGATATCCGCCGCCATGCACCCATCCGAAGTCTTATTCCAAGGCAAACACCCGCTCCTGCTGCCCGCCTGCGACCATTATTGCGGCTCAGAAAAGCTGATGCGCAAGTCGATTGCCTTGCAACAAGAACTTGGCCCCCTGTTCGACATCACCTTGGATTGCGAAGACGGCGCCAGCGCCGGCAACGAGGAGGCCCACGCGCGCCTGATCGGCGCGTTGCTGAACGAGCCGGACAACCAGTTCGGCCGCATCGGCGCGCGCGTGCACGACGTCGACAGCCCGTTTTTCGAGCAGGACGTGGCCATCATCTGCGCCGCCGCGGCCAAGCAGCTGGCCTATCTGGTGGTGCCCAAGGTCAACAGCGCGCAGGAGGTCGAACGCGCCATCGCGGTCATCAACCTGCACGCCGAGCGCGCCGGCCGCGCCGCGCTGCCGGTGCACGTGCTGATCGAGACCCACGGCGCGCTGCACGACGCCTACGCCATCGCCGCCCTGCCGCAGATCGAGTGCCTGTCGTTTGGCATCATGGATTTCATTTCCGACCACTACGGCGCGATTCCCGGCAACGCCATGCGCAGCCCGGGCCAGTTCACGCATCCGCTGGTGGTGCGCGCCAAGCTCGAGATCGCCGCCGCCTGCCACGCGCACGGCAAGGTGCCCTCGCACAACGTGACCACCGAGATCAAGGACCCGGCCGTGGCCGCCTCCGACGCGACGCGCGCGTCGGCCGAACTCGGCTACACTAGAATGTGGAGCATCCATCCCGGCCAGATCAAGCCGATCATCAAGGCCTTCGCGCCGCGCGCGTCGGAAGTGAACGAGGCGGCCGCCATTTTGCACGAGGCGGCCCGGGTTGACTGGGGTCCGATCGCGCACGGCGGCCGCTTGCACGACCGGGCCAGCTACCGCTACTATTGGACCGTTCTGCAGCGCGCCAAACTGGCCGGCCTGGCTTTGCCGGACTCGGCCGCCGCACTGCTGAGCGCCCCCGACGAAACCTGAAGGAACCATCATGTCCCCGCTTTCCAAATTGAGCATTGCCTGCAGCCTGGCGCTGGGCGCCCTGACGCTGTGCCTGTCGCCCGTCGCCCAAGGCGCGACCCGCACGCCGGTCGCGGCCAACCCGGACGCCGACGAGCCCGACACCACCGGCTCGCAAACGACCGAATTCCACTGCGAGCTCGATAACAAGATCACGATCTACACCAACGCCGCCGACGACTCGCACATCGCGCTGCGCTGGAAGAAGCGGCTGCATCGCCTGACGCGCGTTGGCACCACCACCGGCGCGCACCGCTTCGAAAATCCGCTCTACGGCCTGATCTGGATCGGCATCCCGGCCAAGGGCATGCTGCTCGACTCCAAGCAGAACCGCCAGCTGGCCAACGAATGCAAAAACGCCGAGCAGGCCAGCAAGGGCTGATCCTGCCCGCACCGCAAAGCGGCAGGCGCGACCCGCTTTCGCATTGATGTAAGATCGGACACTGACGACACCCACCAAGGAGATGTCATGTCCCGCAACACTCTCAACACCCTGCGCGAGTTCGCCATCGCGCCGGGCCGGCAAGGCCAATTCCACTCCCTCCCCGCACTGCAAGAGAGCCTCGGCGCCGACCTGTCGCGCCTGCCGGTCTCGATCCGCATCGTGCTCGAATCGGTGCTGCGCAAC
Organism: Burkholderiaceae bacterium; assembly: GCA_014379395.1. GTDB lineage: Bacteria > Pseudomonadota > Gammaproteobacteria > Burkholderiales > Burkholderiaceae_D > Janthinobacterium. The sequence goes on along the minus strand of JACMLV010000018.1, from coordinate 8,281 downwards.
TGCGACGGCAAGAAGGTCACCGAGGAGCATGTGCGGCAACTGGCGCGCTGGGCCCCGAGCGCCGAGCGCAGCGACGAGATCCCCTTCGTGGTCGCGCGCGTGGTGCTGCAAGACTTCACCGGCGTGCCGCTCTTGGCCGACCTGGCCGCCATGCGCAGCGTGGCCGCGCGCATGGGCCTCGATCCGAAGCGCATCGAACCCCTGGTGCCGGTCGACCTGGTGGTCGACCATTCGGTGACGGTCGACCATTTCCGCGAAAAAGACGCGCTCGACCTGAACATGCGGCTGGAGTTTTCGCGCAACAACGAACGCTACCAGTTCATGAAATGGGGCATGCAAGCCTTCGACACCTTCGGCGTGGTGCCGCCCGGCTTCGGCATCGTCCACCAGGTCAACCTGGAATACCTGGCGCGCGGCGCGCACCGGCAGGGCGAGCTGTATTACCCGGACACCCTGGTCGGCACCGACTCGCACACCACCATGATCAACGGCATCGGCGTGGTCGGCTGGGGCGTCGGCGGGATCGAGGCCGAGGCCGGCATGCTCGGCCAGCCGGTCTACTTCCTGACCCCGGACGTCATCGGCGTCAACCTGACCGGCGCGCTGCGCGAGGGCTGCACCGCGACCGACCTGGTGCTCACCGTCACCGAACTGCTGCGCAAGGAAAAAGTGGTCGGCAAGTTCGTCGAGTTCTTCGGCGAGGGCACCGCCTCGCTCAGCGTGACCGACCGCGCCACCATCGCCAACATGGCGCCCGAATACGGCGCGACGATGGGCTTTTTCCCGGTCGACGGCGCCACCATCGACTACTTCCGCGGCACCGGCCGCAGCGTCGAGGAGATCGACGCCTTCGAAGCCTACTTCAAGGCGCAGCAGCTGTTCGGCGTGCCCAAGTGCGGCGAGATCGACTACACCCGCGTGGTCGATCTCGACTTGCCGAGCGTGACGCCGTCGCTGGCCGGCCCCAAGCGCCCGCAGGACCGCATCGAGCTGGGCAACGTGAAAAGCAATTTTTCCGAGTTGTTCGGCAAGCCGAACGCGGAAAACGGCTTCAACAAGAATCCGGCCGACCTGGGCGCCGTCTACACCACCGCCAACGGCGTGCAGGTGAAAAACGGCGACGTGCTGATCGCCGCCATCACCTCCTGCACCAACACCTCGAACCCGGCGGTGATGCTGGCGGCCGGGCTGCTGGCGAAAAAAGCGGTCGAGGCCGGCCTGACGGTCGCGCCGCACATCAAGACCTCGCTCGCGCCCGGCTCGCGCGTGGTGACCGAATACCTGAGCGCGGCCGGCCTGCTGCCCTACCTCGACCAGCTCGGCTTCGGCCTGACCGCCTACGGCTGCACCACCTGCATCGGCAACGCCGGCGACCTCACACCCGAGCTGAACGCGGTCATCACGAACAACGACATCGTCGCCTCGGCGGTGCTGTCGGGCAACCGCAACTTCGAGGCGCGCATCCACCCGAACATCCGCTCCAATTTCCTCGCCTCGCCGCCGCTGGTGGTGGCCTACGCGCTGGCCGGCAGCATGCTGCGCGACCTGATGAGCGAGCCGGTCGGCACCAACGCCGCCGGGCGCGACGTGTTCCTGGGCGAAATCTGGCCGTCGTCGGCCGAGGTGGCCGGCCTGATGCGCTTCGCGATGAACGCCGAGGTGTTCCGGAAGAACTACGCCGACGTGAAGAACGCGCCGGGCGCGCTGTGGCAGGCCGTGACCAGCGTCGCCGGCGACGTCTACGACTGGCCGAAATCGACCTACATCGCCGAGCCGCCCTTCTTCGCGTCCTTCGCCATGCAGCCGCAGGCGGCGGCGGCCGGCATCGAGAATGCGCGCGCGCTCGGCGTGTTCGGCGACTCGATCACCACCGACCACATCTCGCCGGCCGGCTCGATCCAGGAGAGCGGCCCGGCCGGCCAGTGGCTGCTGGCGCACGGCGTGCAAAAGGCCGACTTCAACTCCTACGGCTCGCGTCGCGGCAACCACGAGATCATGATGCGCGGCACCTTCGCCAACGTGCGCATCAAGAATAGGATGATCGCGCCCAAGGCGGACGGTTCGGCCGTCGAGGGCGGCCTGACGATCCACCAGCCGTCGGGTTTACAGATGTCGATCTACGACGCGGCCATGCGCTACATCGCCGAGGGCACGCCGACGATGATATTCGCCGGCGAGGAATACGGCACCGGCTCGTCGCGCGACTGGGCCGCCAAGGGCACCCAGCTGCTCGGCGTGAAGGCGGTGATCGCGCGCTCCTTCGAGCGCATCCACCGCTCCAACCTGGTCGGCATGGGCGTGCTGCCGCTGCAATTCATCGGCAACGACAGCGTGCAGACGCTCGGCATCGGCGGCGCCGAAAGCTTCGATCTGAAGGGTTTGGAAGGCGAGATCCGCCCGCAGCAACTGGCGACGTTGGTGATCCGGCGCGCCGACGGCAGTTGCGACGAAGCCCGGGTCTTGCTGCGCATCGACACGCCGATCGAAGTCGACTACTACAAGCACGGCGGCATCCTGCCCTTCGTGCTGCGCCAGCTGCTGGCCGCCTGAAGCGCGCGGTTTTGCCCGCGAAAGCCCAAAACGCCGGATTCGTCCGGCGTTTTTTCGTTTGCGGCGCCTTGTTTTCCACCCCGGCGCATCGGGAGCGGCCCGAATCCACTACAATACGTTTGATCTGGATTTATCAATATCGAATTGTTATCAAATCCGCCTTTTCACTTTACGAGATTCTCAAACGCCATGCGTCGTCCATCCAAAGATTCATCCCACAAACTCAGCGCCGACAGCCAGCGCCTCGTCACCCTTGCCCAGGCAATCGTGCAGGCGGCCAGCCGCGTCGAGGAACGCTCCTGGGAACACAGCCTGGATACGCAGCTCCAGAAGTTACTCAAATCGGGCCACCAGGACACCGTCGACACCACCCTCGCCAGCCTGTTCAAGGACGACCTGAACGCCTACGACGTGCTGATGGATTGCGTCGAGGCGGTCAGCGAATCGACCGTCGTCACGCAAGACGAGGACGGCGTCGCCCAGCGCTACGACGTGCTGCTGGTGGCCGCGCCGATCCTGGCCTGGACCCGCTTTTCGATCGCCTCCGGGCCGATGCCGGGCGAGCTGCTGACCACGCTGTCGGCCCACTTCGGCGCGCACCTCTTGGCCGACGGCGCCAAGATGGCGATGGCGCCGACGCTGTACTCGATCGACCAGCTGCCGCGCAGCCACGCCGAGACCTACGCCAAGACCAACAAACTGGCGCAGGCCGCGCTCAAGGGCACGCTTTTGAAAACCGAAGCCAAGCCGCCGGAGACGGCGCCGTTCCTGGCCGACACCCGCTACCTGCTGGTGGCGGTGGTCGCGCCGGCCGGCGCGCCGCTGTTCCGCTGGCAAATGCCGGCGCTGCAAGCGCGCTTCGTCGAGGAGCGCACCGCCGCGCTCGAGCAGTGGCGCGAACAGGCCACGCCGAGCGTGACGCGCCTGCTGCCGGGCTGCGGCATCGAATTGTTGCTGCCGGAGGCGTATTACGTGGCCTGCCGCGACGCCGACAAGCTGATCCGTCCAGTGTCGGTGCGCGCCGCCGTGCACTACCTGACCCACACGCTGACCTTGGAGCCGTCCGAGCTGCGCGCGGTGATCGCCGGCTTCAGCGAAGAGGCGGCCGAGGGCCAGATCGACGAATACCGGGTCGGCTTCACGCTGCGCCAGAGCCCGGAAGTCATCTACGGCATCGTCTGGCCGCTGTATGGCCAGGAAGACGAGGACGGCACGCCGGTCGAAGGCCTGCTGCAAGCCGGCATCGCCGGGCTCGACAAGCAAAAGACGCCGATCGACGAAATCCTCGAGCACCTGAACGCGGCCGGCGTCACGCTGGTCAAGCGCCACAACGAGCGTTATGTGGCCGAGTTCTGCGACGACTGCGGCGCGCCGCTGTTCGCCGACCCGGCCGGTGAGTTGGTGCATGCGGAAATGCCGGAAGACACCCCGCAGGGCAGCGAGCACTTCCACTAAGATTCAATGTAAAAAGGGCGGCGTATATCGCCGCCCTGCTCTTTTCAACGCAATCAGCTTCTACCAGAGCGAATAAGGATTGTGAATCAGGTTCGAATTGAAATAGCGCGCGTCGTCGCTCACTTCGGCGCCGACCCAGTCCGGCTTGTCAAACACCTGGTCCTCCGAGCTCAGCTCGACTTCCGCCACCACCAGTCCGGCGTTGGCGCCCAGGAATTCATCGACTTCCCAGATCAAGCCGCCGAAGTCGATGCGGCGCCGGTATTTTTCGACCAGCGGCTGCTCGCACAGGCGCAGCAACTCCTCGGCGTCGGCCAGCGGGATCGGATACTCCCACTCGCCGCGGCTGGCGCCGACGCTGCGCCCCTTCACCGTCATCATCGCGGCCTCGCCCTCGATGCGCACGCGCACCACGCGCTCGGGATGCGACGACAGATACCCCTGGCGCAGCAACAGCGGCGCGGCCAAGTCGCGCCAGGCATCGCCGCACACCAGAAATTTGCGTTCGATTTCGACGCCCATGATCAGTCCAGCGCCAGCAAGATCGGCTGCAACATCGCCGCGCCCAGCTTGGCGCTGCGCGCGCCGTTCCAGCCGCTGTAGCGGTCCGGCAAGTCGGCGTTGTCCTTGAACGGCATTTCCAGCGTCAGCGACAGGCAGCCGAAGGTATGGCCGACGTATTTCGAGGCCAGGGTCAGCATGTCGGCCTGGTATTTCGCGGCCGGGTAGCCGAACTTGTCCTGGAAGTCCGGGCTGGCCTGCTTGAAGTTGGCGATGAAGGCGGCCTGGAGCGCGCCCTGCTGCGGCGTGAACGTGGTCAGCATCTCGCTGCCGGCGACGAAGTTGTACGGCAGCGCCTCGTCGCCGTGGATGTCGAAGAACATGTCGCAGCCGATCTCGTGCAGCTTGTCGCGCACGCACAGCACTTCCGGGCTGCGCTCGATGCTCGGCGTCATCCATTCGCGATTCAGGTTGGCGCCGGCGGCGTTGGTGCGCAGGTTGCCGCGCGCGGCGCCGTCCGGGTTCATATTGGGCACGATGTAGAAGGCGGCCCGTTCGAGCAGCTTGCGCGCGACCGGGTTGGCGTCGTCGAGCAAGGCGTCGAGCAGGCCTTCGATGAACCACTCGGCCATCGTCTCGCCCGGATGCTGGCGCGCGATCAGCCAGACCTTGCGCGCCGCCTGCGGCTTGCCGACGATCACCAGATTCATGTCGCGCCCGTCGACGCTGGTGCCGATGTCGATCACCCGCGCCAATGGATTTTCGGCCACTTCGCCCAACAGGCGCAGATGGCGCTCCCACGAATACGGCTCGAAATAGGCGTAGTAGACGCTGTCCAGTTCGGGCGTGTGGGAAATCGTCAGGACCCGGCCGTCGAAGCTGGTCGGCACGCGGAACCAGTTTTCGGTGTCGTAGCTGGCCATCGCGCGATAGCCATCGAAGCCCTGCACGTAGGTGGCGTCGCCGGCGTTGAGGATGCGCAGCGTGCAGTCCTGCCCGCGCGCGCCCTGCAGGCGGAAGTGGAACCACTGGCGGATGTCGGCGTGCGAATCGTCGCGCAAGTGGAGGTCGATGGCGTCGGCGCGGTCGGCGCGCAATACCTCGATCGCGCCGGAATCGAAAGTCTGGCTGATTTTAATGCTCATGGGGCTATCCTCGGATGGGGGCGGTGTCGACGATGGCAGCATAGCGCAACGCCGCACGGGCTGCGCTATATCAGGCGGGCGCCGCTTTCGGCGCCGCCATGCGCCGCAAGCTTCAAGGCTGGCTGTCGCGCCCGGCCTGCGCCAGGGTTTGCAGCGGCGCCGGCGCCATATCTTGCCGGGCCTGCTTCGCCGGCACGTGCACGCGCATCGGCTTGCTGAAGCCGTCGTGCGCCGACAGGACGTTGTCCTTGACGTGCGCGCCGGCGTCCCAGATCGGATCGGCGATGCCCTCGAACACCTGTTTGAGCTGCTGGCCCCAGGTGCGGCGGATCATGGAGAAATACTGGTTGCTCTCGTCGATGGTGACGAAGCGCGTCACGGCCAGCGAGTCGGCCTCGTAGACCAGCAGGTCGAGCGGCAGGCCGACCGAGATGTTCGAGCGCAGCGTCGAGTCCATCGAGATCAAGGCGCACTTGGCGGCCTCGTCGAGCGGGGTGGCCGGCGTGATGACGCGGTCGAGGATCGGTTTGCCGTATTTGGCCTCGCCGATCTGGAAGAACGGCGTCTCGCTTTGCGCCTCGATGAAATTGCCGGCCGAATAGATCTGGAACAGGCGGCAGCGCTCGCCGCCGATCTGGCCGCCGAGCAACATGCTGACGTTGAAGTCGATGCCGAAGTTGCCCAGCGCGGCGGCGTCGCGCTCGTGGATGGTGCGCACCGCCTCGCCGATGATCTGCGCCGCCTCGTACATGCTGGTGGCGTTCCACAAGGTCTTGCCGCCGGCGCCGGCGTGCTCGGAGATCAGCTGGCGGATCGACTGGGAAATCGCCAGATTGCCGGCCGACATCAGCACCAGCATGCGGTCGCCCGGATTTTCAAACACCGTCATCTTGCGGAAGGTGCCGACCGAATCGACCCCGGCGTTGGTTCGGGAATCGGACAGGAAGATCAAGCCCGCATCGAGGGACATGGCGACGCAATAAGTCATGGAGTGCAATTCGAAAAAAAGAGGGTCAATTTTACACTTGACCTCGGTCAAATATCGGCCCGGCACGCCATCCCGCTTAAAAGAAAGCGACCAGCGCCCTATTGCGCGGACCGAAAGCGCACCAGTCTGGCGCACGGGGGGGCGCGCCGGGCGCACGCAATTGGTGCGCCCGGCGCTCCCACTTCAAGCCGCGGCCTCGGCCTCGGTTTCCAGCGGCACCAGGAAATTGCTGCTCAGGCGGTTGCCCAACTCGTTGATGCAGCTCAAAAACTCGGTCAGGTAGTCGTGCAAGCCCTGCTCGAGGATGTCGTCGATGCTGGCGAAGGCCAGCTTGGCGTGCAGCTGGCCGGCGAAACGCTCGGTTTCGCGCGAGAGCTTGTTGCCGACATCGTTCAGGTTGGCCACCACGCCGCTCATGCAGGCCAGCAGCGAGCGCGGCATGTTCGGTTGCAGGATCAGCAGCTCGGCCACCCGCGCCGGGGTGATGACGTCGCGGTACACCTTGCGGTAGACCTCGAAGGCGGACACCGAGCGCAGCAGCGCGGCCCAGTAATAGAACTCGCGCTGCGGATCGGGGTCGATCGCCTCGCTGTTCTGGGCGGCCGCCAAGAACTTGACGTCGAGGATGCGCGCGGTGTTGTCGGCGCGCTCGAGGAAGGTGCCCAGGCGCATGAAGTTGACCGCCTCGTCCTGCAGCATGGTGCCCAGCGTGACCCCGCGCGACAGGTGCGAGCGGTACTTGACCCACTCGAAGAACTGACCGGGATTTTGCTTGAGCAACTCGCCCTTCATGTGCTGCTGCATCTCGATCCAGGTGGTGTTGGCGGTCTCCCACACCTCGGTGGTGAGGGTGCCGCGCACCGCGCGGGCGTTCTCGCGCGCCGCCTTCAGGCAACTGGCGATCGAGGACGGGTTGTTCGGGTCGCGCACCATGAAATCGATCACGTCGCGCTGCGTCAGCGCCGGGTATTCCTCGTCGAAGGCGTGCTCCAACTCGGAGATGCCGAGCAGCGCGCGCCAGCCCTGCTCGGCCGCCCGCGGCGATTGCGGCATCAGGGCGTTTTGAATCAGGACATCGAGCATGCGCGCGGTGTTTTCGGCGCGCTCCGTGTAGCGCGCCATCCAGAACAGGTGATCGGCGGTTCGACTTAGCATCATGTTTAGTTCTCCAGTACCCAGGTATCTTTAGTGCCGCCGCCTTGCGACGAGTTGACCACCAGCGAGCCGTCCTGCAGCGCCACGCGGGTCAGCCCGCCCGGCACCATCGAGACGGTCTTGCCCGACAGGACGAACGGGCGCAGGTCGATGTGGCGCGGCGCGATGCCGGCCTCGACGAAGGTCGGGCAGGCCGACAGCGCCAGCGTCGGCTGGGCGATGTAGCCGTCAGGCTTGGCCACGATGCGGGCCCGGAAGGCCTCGATCTCGTCCTTGGTCGAGGCCGGCCCGACCAGCATGCCGTAGCCGCCGGCGCCGTGCACCTCCTTGACCACCAGCTCGGGCAGGTGGGCCAGGGTGTAGGCCAGATCCTCCTTTTTGCGGCACTGGTAGGTCGGCACGTTGTTGAGGATCGGCTCCTGCGACAGGTAAAAACGGATCATGTCGGGCACGAACGGGTAGATCGACTTGTCGTCGGCGACCCCGG
>JACMLV010000197.1 GCA_014379395.1 Burkholderiaceae bacterium | reverse complement strand
GCCACCTGCTCGAATGCGCCGAGCTCGACCTGATGGCGCTGGACCACGACGGCCAGCGGCTGCAGCGGGTGGCGGACAACCTGCAAAGGCTGCAACTCCAGGCCACGCTGATACAGGGCGACGCCGCCGAGACCGGCTGGTGGGACGGCAAGCCGTTCGACCGCATCCTGGCCGACGTGCCGTGCAGCGCCTCGGGCATCGTGCGGCGCCATCCGGACATCCGCTGGCTGCGCCGCAAGGGCGACGCGCTGCAACTGGCGGCGCTCTCAAGCGGCATCCTCGACAACCTGTGGGGCATGCTGCGCCCGGGCGGCAAGATGCTGTTCGTGACCTGCTCGCTGTGGCCGCAGGAGTCCGAGGCGCAGGCGGCGGCCTTCGCGGTGCGCAACAACGCCACCCGGCTGGCCGCGCCCGGCCAGTTGCTGCCGAGCGCCTTGGGCGACGCCGCGCGCGACCATGACGGCTTGTTTTACGCCTTGTTCGAGAAAGCGGCGGCGTAAGCGCCCATCCGCCCGACGACTTGACCTCATTGAGCCACTACCCACACGTGATCGCGCGCCTCCTTCGCCTCCTCGCCTGGCAACTGCTGCTGGCGCTGGCGTGCGCCCAGCCGGCGCGCGCGGCCACCGACGCGGTCGACATCGTGCACGCCCACGTCGAGTCGGTCGACGACGGCTACAAGCTGGCGGCCAGCTACGCGTTCGACCTGAACCACGGGCTGGAGGACGCCGTCCAGCACGGCGTGCCGCTGTACTTCACCACCGAGGTCGAGTTCACCCGGCCGCGCTGGTACTGGTTCGACGAGACGGCGATCCGGGCGCGCCAGACCAGCCGCATCTCCTACAACGTCCTGACGCGCCAGTACCACGTCTCGATCACCGGCAGCGTGCAGCAAAGCTTCGCCTCGCTCGACGACGCGCTGTTTCTGATCCGCCGCCCGAGCCGCTGGCTGGTGGCGCCGCGCGGCATGCTCAAGCCGGGCGAGTTCTACAACGTCACCCTGCGCATGGGGATGGACCGCGCCTATCTGCCCAAGCCGATCCAGGTCAACGCCTTCAACAACAGCGACTGGCGGCTGGCCTCGAACAAAAAATCCTTCCTCTACAAGGCCGATTGATCGTGGCGCGCGCCTTGCGTTACCTGGTCGTGGTGGGCGGCGCGGCGGTCAGTATCCTGCTCTTTTTGCTGGCCTCGGCGTCCGACAACTCGGGCTTTTTCGACCGCTATTATTCGTGGCTGCTGGGCTTGAACGCGGCGGTCGCGGTGTCCCTGCTGACCCTGGTCGGCATCTCGCTCGCGCGCCTCTACGCGCGCTACAAGGCGGGCAAGTTCGGTTCGCGCCTGATGACCCGCCTGGTGCTCCTGTTCGCCGCCATCGGCATCCTGCCGGGACTGGTGATCTTCCTGGTGTCGGTGCAGTTCGTCTCGCATTCGATCGAATCCTGGTTCAACGTGCGCATCGAGGCGGCGCTGGAGGCCGGCCTGAACCTCGGACGCGCCGGGCTCGACAGCGCGCTGACCGAGTTGAGCGCGCGCGCCCGCCAGGAGGCGCCGCAGCT
>JACMLV010000196.1 GCA_014379395.1 Burkholderiaceae bacterium | reverse complement strand
TCGATCGCCAAGAAATACACCAACCGTGGCCTGCAGTTCCTGGACCTGATCCAGGAAGGCAACATCGGCCTGATGAAGGCGGTCGACAAGTTCGAATACCGACGCGGCTACAAGTTCTCGACCTACGCCACCTGGTGGATCCGCCAGGCCATCACGCGCTCGATCGCCGACCAGGCACGCACCATCCGCATTCCCGTGCACATGATCGAGACCATCAACAAGATGAACCGCATCTCGCGGCAGATCCTGCAGGAAACCGGCGCCGAGCCGGACCCGGCAACGCTGGCGATCAAGATGGAAATGCCAGAAGACAAGATCCGCAAGATCATGAAGATCGCCAAGGAGCCGATCTCGATGGAAACGCCGATCGGCGACGACGACGACTCCCACCTGGGCGACTTCATCGAGGACAACAACACGCTGGCGCCGGCCGACGCGGCGCTGCACGCGTCGATGCGCGGCGTCGTCAAGGACGTGCTCGATTCCTTGACGCCGCGCGAGGCGAAGGTGCTGCGCATGCGCTTCGGCATCGAAATGTCGACCGACCACACGCTGGAAGAGGTCGGCAAGCAGTTCGACGTCACGCGCGAGCGCATCCGTCAAATAGAGGCCAAAGCGCTGCGCAAGCTGCGCCACCCGTCCCGTTCCGACAAGCTGAAAAGCTTCCTCGAAGGTAACTAAGGCTTGACGGAGAGGGGCGCGGCCCCTATCCTGCCACTTCGCTTGGCGGGGGCGGCGGGATGGGGTTCAACCCTCCCGGTACGCCGGCAGTCAATTGGGCCTCTAGCTCATGCTTGGTTAGAGCAGCGGACTCATAATCCGTTGGTGCCGTGTTCGACTCACGGGAGGCCCACCAGAATTTTATGCCGTGAAATGAAGCCCTTACGAGAAATCGTCGGGGCTTTTTTACGTGTGGCGAGTCCAGCGAGTTCGGGTCAATGAATTGCCACTACCGGGACTGCCACAGCGGGAACAACGCCAATAATTGCTTAATTTGTCAAGGCAATTGCCAATTGCCAAGCGCCCGAGTTGGCCCTAGAATGCCCCTAAGGGAACTGTTGGTATATATCAACCCAAGCCGCAAAGTTTTCCTGTAGCGCGGAAGCATTGACGGCTGTATCGGGGATCGGGGACATCGTGGGATATCGATTCATCACGGGCATCGCTTTGCTCCTGGCCTTGGCCTGTCCGCCCTTGCTGGCGCAGACGGCGCCGGACGTCGAGTCGCAGCGCCGGCTGGCCGAGCAGAAACTCAAACTGGTCGACATGCTGGTCAATTCGCCCAAGGCGCGCGCCGCCACTGAGGGCGGCGACGCCGAGACGGCCGCGCTGATCGGGCGCGGCAAGCAACTACTCCAGCAGGCGCGCGACGCCCTGTCCGCGCAGCGCTATGCCGACGCCTCCCAGGCGCTCGACGCCGCGCTGCAAAACGTTTCCAAAGCGAATAACCGGAACGCCGGCGAGCTGTCCGAGAGCGTCCAGAAGCAGCGTCTGCAGGAGATGAGCGAGCAGGTCGCGTCCTATCGCGTGGCGCTGCTCGAGCTGTCCAAGGCCAAGGGCGCGCCGACCTCGGCCCAGGCCACGCTGCGCCAGGTCGATGCGCTCGCCGAGGAGGCGCGCAAGGCGGCCGCCGCCGGCCTGCTGGGCGACGCCAACAAGATGATGGCGCAGGCCTGCAAGCTCGAGGTGGAGGAGGTGTCGCGTCTGCGCGCCGGCCAGGAGGTGCTGATGTCGCTCAAATTCGACACGCCCGCCGATGAATACGTCTATGAGCAAAAACGTTACGAGTCGAACCAGATTCTGGTCGGCATGATGATCGGCGAGGGCCGCGCCGACGGCGAGAAGCGGCGCATGATCGACGGCTTTTTGAAGGAGGCCGTCAAGCTCAAGGATGACGCCGCCGGGCTGGCGCAGGCCAATCATCACTCCGAGGCGGTGGCGGCGATGGAAAAGGCCGGCCTGCAGATCAACCGCGCGTTGCAGGCGATGGGCGTCGCCGTTTTCTAGAGGAATTCGTCATGATGAAGTTATTCGCCCGTCTGGGGCTGGCCATGGGCTTGATGCTGGCCGCGAATTGGGCGCTCTGCGCCGAGGTCGATGCGATCGGTCTGGCCGGCCAGCAGCGCACCTTGTCGCAACGGATCGTCAAGGCCTGGTGCCAGGTTGGCCTGAAGGTGCAGCCGGAGATTTCGCGCGCGCAGCTCGACGCCGCCGTGCGCCATTTCGACGATAACCTGAAGGCGCTCGAAGGGCAGCAAACTGCGAGCGCGCCGGCGCGCAAGGCGATCGCCGCTTTGCACGCCGCCTGGACGCCGCTATTGCAACGATCCTCCAGAATGGCGAAATC
>JACMLV010000195.1 GCA_014379395.1 Burkholderiaceae bacterium | reverse complement strand
TTGACGGCGAACAGCGCCAGCGGCAGCGCCAGCGCCCAGGTGCCGTCGAGCCATCCGGCGTAGGCCAGCAGGATGCCGGCGCCGAGCGCGGCCAGGATCAACAGCGTCAGCTTGAGCGAGGCGAGGCGCTCGATGGCGGTTCGCATCATGCTCGACAATGCCGTCCCGGCCCCGCCGCGCGCGCGCGCCGGCGCGTCGCGCCGGCGATCATGGGGTGGTGCTGCACATCGTGTTTTTCATATACGCCGTCGCGTCCGAATCGGTGCCGCCGCCGCCGCAGTTGTCGCGCGACCAGTTGCCGCTCTTGGCGAACGTGGTCACCCGCAACAGCGCCTTGTAGTAATACGGCCCCTGGGTGTACGGCTTGCCGATGGAGCCGGCGGCCGGACTGCCGGCCTCGGCGCCGACGTCGTTCAGGTTGACCAGCAGCGACTTGTTCTTCCAGCCGTGCGGCACCGCCGCGTGGCACCAGGTGCAGCGCAGTTCCCCGATCTTGTTGACGTGGTAGTTGTGCAGATTGCCGCGGTTGGTGTTGCCGCCGTCGTAAAACCCGGTGCGCCGGCCGCTGTCGGACGAACCCGAGTAGACCGCCTTCACATGGCATTTGAAGCACAGCAGGCTGGCGTTGCCGCCGCCGGTGTCGGCCCAGGCGCCCTTCAGCAGGAACGGATTGTTCGAGCCGTGCGGCCCCCACGGCTTGCCGCTGTCGGGCACCACGCTGACGTTGCTCGTCACGCCCGAGCCGTGGCAATCGGTGCAATACATGGTGTTGCTCCCCACCGCCGACACGCCGGTCGAGACGATATTGCCCCAGGGCAGAAGCCACGGCGTGGTGCCGGTGATGCCGCGCACGGACAGCGTGCGCCCGGTCGGCGCCATCACCGGATGCCAGGAGCGGTGGTTGTAGCCCTTGGTGGAGGCGGTGCCGGCGCCGTCGTAGAGCGCCTTGGCGCCGCTGTTGATCTGCGACACGCCGGTCGCCCCGCCCGTCTCGCCCATGTGGGCGACCGGCGCTTGGAACTCCTTGGCCTGGTTGGTGTAGGTCGAGGGCATGCCGTTGGTGCCCGAGGCGGTGCGGCCGATGCCGCCCAGCGTGGGCCGCCGGCCCAGCCCGCTGGTCGGATACAGGTTGTCGTCGTCGTAGCCGTAGTTGGAATGGCACTTCAGGCAGATCTGATACTCGCGCGTGACGTAGGTCTGGGCCACGTCGGTGGCGCTGAGGCCCTTCGGATCGCCCGCCTTGACCTTGTACAGGGTCGAGTCCGGCATGTAATGGAACGAGGCGTTGGTGGCCGCGCTGCCGTAGTCCGGCTCGACGCCGAAGCTGCCGCGCAGCGGGCCGGAGATGAGGTTGCTGTGCGTGTAGCCGAGCGTGCTCGCCATCTCGTGCCGGTGGGTGGCGATCGTGTCCTTGCTGTTGCTGGTCGACGGGCCGCCCGAGGGCAGGCCGTTTTGCGCCTTGATCACGCGGTGCGGATTGTGGCAATCGGTGCACTCGGCGTGGCGGTTGGCCAGGTTGCCGTAGCCCAGGTTGAGGCGCGACTCGATGAAGTTGGCGCCGCCCTGCGCCACGCCGCCGGTGCCGATGTCGTGCGGCTCGCTCGAGGCCAGCGAGCCGGTGATGCCCTGGTCGGCGGTGATGATCGGCATGCGGTAGGCGGTGGCCGCCAGGGTGAAATCCTGCTTGATGTTGGGCGGCACGCTGGTGCTGACCGGCGTGATGACGTCGGCCACGCCGGCGTGGCACTGGTAGCAGGTGTTTTCGATGGCCGACTTGGTGAAGTCGACGGCGCTGACGGCGGCCAGGCCGTCCTGCACGCCGCCGGTCAGCGCCGTGCTGGTGCCCTCGCGCAGCAGGCGCCGCGCGCCCTGCACGGTGTGGGTGTCGTGGCAGTTCAGGCAGGCCACCTGCCACACCGCCGGATTGGTTTTGGCCGGCACGTCCAGCGACGACGGGAAATCGCGCTTCTGGGCCGCCGCGCCGGTGTAGGTCTGGGTCGCCACGTCCTTGTTGGCGTGCGTCGAATAGGCCCAGGACACGCCCTTGTCGTGGCAGGCCAGGCAGATGATGTCGTTGGTCGTGTCGAAGGCGCCGCCGGCCGGCGCCGCCAGCTGGAAGCGGTTCATGCGCAGGAACTTGGCGCTGCCGTTGCTGGTGGTCTTGTCGTTCAGGTGCGGGTCGTGGCAGGTGGTGCACTGCACCTGCCCGCCCTCGAGCGGCATCTTGGGCGCGGTGGCGGCGCCGGCGACGCGGTCCTTGACCACCGTGTCCGGGCCGCGCAGCTCGCCGTCGGCGGTGGCCAGGGCGGCGGTGTAGGAGAACGAGATCGGATGGTCGTTGCTGAGGTTGGTGCCCAGGTTGCGCGTGAAGCCGGTGAGGTTGGCGCCCGGCATCTTGACCGGCGAGGCCAGCGGCGCGCCGGCCGGCCCCATCGTCACCGTCACGCCCTTGACGCCGTTGAGCGCGTTGACCTTGTCGACGCCCATGCTGCCGTCGTGGCAGGACAGGCACAGCTTGGAGCTGCCGCCGGGCTGGCCGACGCTCGCGTCCATCGAGCCCGACGCGTAGGGCACATAGGTCTGGGTCGACATGGTGCGGTTCCACAGCGGCGCCAGCTCGCCGGTGGTGGCCTCGTGCGGGGTGTGGCAGAACACGCAGACCTGGGTTTCGGTGGTGGCCTTGATGGTGCGCGTGGGCACCGTGCCCGACGGCGTGGCGGTGCCGTCGGCGACGGAGGAGAAATTGTGCTTGGTGCCGCGCACGTCGGACATCTTGTCGGTGGCGGCGATCTGGGCGCGCGCCAGCGTCGCCGCCAGCAGCAGCACCAGTACCACCCACAGCGCGAGCGCGCGTCTATGCGACCACATATTGACACCTGAAAAAAATGATTGAACCAAGCGCGCGGCGGGCGCGCCGCGGCGCGCGCGACATTATAGCGGCCCGCGGGGTGGACGCGCCCATCTCAGCCGCCCAGAAACTGGAAGATGACGACGCGGCCGTTGAACATGTCGGCCACGTAGATGCGCCCGCGCTCGTCGCTCCAGACCCCGGCCGGCAAGTAGAACTGGCCGACCTCCTTGCCGGTGCCGCCGATGGCCATCAGGAAGCGCTTGGCGTTGTTGTAGACCAGCAGGCTGTCGTAATAGGACTCGACCACGTAGATGTTGCCGGCCGGGTCGAGCGCGACGCCCTTGGGCCGGGTCAGCTGGCCGACCATGATGCCGCGCTTGCCGAGCGTGCCGGCCGGTTTTCCCTGCGCGTCGAAGATCTGGATGCGCGCGTTCATGCCGTCGGTGACGTACAGGCGGTCGTTGGCGAACGCCAGGTGGGTCGGGAAATTGACGCCCTCCTCGTCCTCGCCGCGCTGGGCGATGGTGTCGACCAGGGCGCCCTGGTCGTCGAACACCTTGATGTCGTGGCCGTGGGTGTCGGCGACGTAGACCAGGCCGCGCTTGGCGTCGCGCGCGAGGCCGGTCGGACGGCTCAGCATGCCCTGCCCGAAGCTGCCCAGCGGGGCGCCGTTGGCGTCGAGGCGGAACACCCGCCCCAGCTCGGCGTCGGCGACCAGCACCTCGCCGTTGGCGCCGGCGGCGATGCCGATCGGCGTGACGAAGCGCAGGCCCTTGGCGGCGGAATTCCACAGCGTCAGCTTGCCGTTCGGGTCGAACACGAACACGGCGTGGGCGCCGACGTCGGTGACGTAGATGCGGCCGGCGGCGTCGGTCATGCCGCTTTGCGGGCGCTTCAGGACGCCCTTCTCCTCGTAGCCCTCGAAGACGCCGACCAGCCAGGTGAACACCTTCATGCCGACGCTCTGCGCCTGCTGCTCGGGCGTGAAATTCTGCGCGCCGAACAACTGGCCGACATAGCGGTAGCGCGGCGTGTCGGGCGCGGCCGGCCAGACCTGGGC
>JACMLV010000194.1 GCA_014379395.1 Burkholderiaceae bacterium | reverse complement strand
CGATGCCGGCGTCGAGCGCCTTGGCCGCGTCCAGTTGCGGAGCGGCACCGCGCTGCGCGCTCTCCGCCGCCTGCAACGCGGCGGCAGCTTGGGCGACGGCCGACGTTGATTCTTCCAGCGCGGCTTTGGCTTGGACGGCCTCGGCTTCGCTGGTGGCCAGCATCGATTGCGTCTGGCCGATGTCGGCGGCGATGCGGGCGACTTCAATGGCCAGCGGACGCGCGGGCTGCACGGCGTCGATCTGATCGAGCGCGGCGCGCCGGTTGGCCGCCGCGGCCAGCTGTTCCTGCGCCGCTTGCAACGCCTGCTGCGCCTGCTGTTCGCCGAGCGCCAGCTTGGCCGCGTCCTGATGCCAGCGCAATTGCTGCTCCAGCTCGCTCTTGCGCTGTTCCAGCGCGGCCACGGCGGCGTCGGCCGCCACGCTTTGCGCGTTCAGCTCGGCGCGCTCGTCGGCGCCAAGCGGCTTTTGATCCGCCAGCTTCTCGTTCAGGCGCAGCAAGGCGGCTTTTTCCAGCTTGGCGCGTTCAAAGGCGCGCATCGAAATGTCGCTGTAGATGGTGCTGCCGGTCAGCGTCTCGAGCAGCTCGCCGCGCTCGTTGTCCTCGGTTTTCAGGAAGGTCGAAAATTCGTTTTGGGCCAGCAGCACGGCGCGCGTGAATTGGTCGAAGGACAGCCCGATGCGGCGCACGATCTCGGCCTTGACCTCGGTCTTGGTGCCGCCGATGGCTTGTTCGGCCGGCAGTTGCAGCAGGCTCATCGTCGTCGCCTGCAGGCTGCCCTCGGCCTTGGTGCGCGCCCGGCGCACGCTCCATCTGGCGCGGTAGGCGAGGCCATCGTTGGCGACGAAGTCGACTTCGGCGTAGCCGTCGGCGCAGCCGCGCCGCAGCAGCGTGCTCGTTTCGTGGGCGTACACGGTGTCCTTGCCGACGTCGGGCAGGGCGTTGCCGCGCCCGCCGACCTTGAGCAGGCGCGGCGTGGCGTCGTACAGCGCCAGGCAGAGCGCGTCGAGCAGGGTGCTCTTGCCGGCGCCGGTCGGGCCGCTGATGGCGAACAGGCCGCTCGACGCCAGCGGTTCCTGTTGGAAGTCGACGCTGAACTGGCCGGCCAGCGAGGCCAGGTTCTTGCCGCTGATTTTCAGAATTTTCATGCAGTTTTCTTTTGCGTGGTCTCGGCGCCCGGCAGCATCAGTTCGGCGAACGCGCTCAGTTGTTCGGGCGGCGCGTCGCAGCTGAATCGTTGCTGGTACAGGCGCTTGAAGATATCGTCGGGCTGCATCTGGCTGAGCTGGTCGAGCGTGAGCGCGGCGTCGGCGCCTTTGCCGCGCGCGGCGCTGGAGGTCTCGATCTTGGCCAGCCGCACCGGCTTGGCCTCCAGCGCCGCCTCGATGCGGGCGCGCAAGCCCGGCTCCGGCGCGTCGAGCCGCACCCGCACTTCCAGGAACGGTTGCGCGTCGAGTTCTGCGGGCGGCAAGTCCAGCGCGCCCAGTTGTTCGAGCACCTCGGCCAGCGGCGCCGGCTTGGCCGGCACGCGCAGCAGCTCGACCGCGCGCGGCACCGCGAGCGGGACGATCTCGTTGACGTTGGCGCCGTCGAGGTCGACGCGCAGGATTTGATGCTGGTAGTTCACTTCGGCGAACGAGAGCGGCAGCGGGCTGCCGCAGTAGCGGATATGGCGTTGCTGGCCGACCTGCTGGGCCAGGTGCAGGTGGCCCAGCGCGGCGTAGGCGATCTCGGCGTCGAAGATGCCGGCCGGCAGCATCTCGGTGCCGCCGATGACGATGCGGCGCTCGGAATCGTTCGACATTTCGCCGCCGACCATGTGGCAGTGGCCCATCGCCAGGATCGCCTGGCCGGGCTGGCGCTTGGTCAGCGCCAGCGCCAGCGCCTGGCGGTAGAGCAGGGCGATGCCGGCCAGATATGGATCGGGCGTATTGCCATCGGCCTCTTCGGCCTCCTCGTTCTCGTCCTCGGTTTTGACCGCGCGCGGCACGTCGCCCGGGCGCAGGAACGGAATCGCCAGGCACCACGCCTCGACCGCGCCGCTTTTGCCCGTCAACGGCAGCACCATCCGTTCGAGGTCGATCTGGCCGTCGGCGTCGCGCTGCACGTGGCCGATCAGGTGGGTGCCGCTCGCCTCCAGCAACGGTCCTGGCGCCTCGAGCCGGCCCGGCGAATCGTGGTTGCCGGCGATGATGACCAGATTGAGATGCGGCACGCGCAGCCGCGCCTGTTGCAGGAAGCGGTAGAGCTGCTTTTGCGAGACCGACGAAGGATTGGCGTTGTCGAAGACGTCGCCGGCGATCAGCAGCGTGTCGGCTTGCTCGGCGACGAGGGTGCCCAACAGCCAGTCGAGAAAGCACTGGTGCTCGCGCACGCGCTCGAAGTTGTGCAGGGTCTGGCCCAGATGCCAGTCGGAGGTGTGCAGCAGGCGCATGTGGTGTTCTTGAACGGGTGGAGGCGAGGACAACCGCACAATATAGCGCACGGCGCCGCGCGCCGGCTCGCGGCAGGAAGAAAAACGCACAATCGGCGCCGCTTCCTTATTAGAATGGACGCTTAATTAATGTTTGACGCAATGTCTGACCGACGCCCAAGGAATACGCACCATGCAAAGCAAAAAGCCGGACCCGGCGAAACTGGACAAAATCGTCGCCGACGCGCGCCGCGCCGCCGATTTGCGCGAGGGCGGCTACCGCGAGCGCTCGCTGAAGATGTATCCGTGGATCTGCGGGCGCTGCATGCGCGAGTTCACCCGCGCCAACGTCTCGCAGCTGACGGTGCACCACCGCGACCACAACCACGACAACAATCCGCCCGACGGCAGCAACTGGGAGTTGCTGTGCCTGTACTGCCACGACAACGAGCACTCGCGCTATCTGGAGGCCGACCGCGGCGCCGGCTTGCTGTCGGCGACGATGCAGCCGGCCACGCACAATCCGTTCGCCGCCGCGCTGGCCGGCTTGAAGAAGAAGGACTGAGCGCGATGCCGCGCCACGGGACGGGCCGATGAGCATCCGCAACCTCGACGGCTTGTTCAAGCCGCGCTCGGTGGCCGTGATCGGCGCCTCGCTCAAGCCGAACGGACTCGGCACGGTGGCGCTGCGCAACGTGGTCGAGGGCGGCTTCGACGGCGCGATCTGGCCGCTCAATCCGAAGTACCGCGAGCTGATGGGCCTGACGTGCCACGCCAAGCTCGACGCCTTGCCGGGCGTGCCGGATCTGGCCGTGATCTGCACGCCGCCGGCCACCATTCCCGGCTTGATCCGCGAGCTGGGCCGGCGCGGCACGCGCGCCGCCATCGTCCTGACCAGCGGCTTGGACGAGCACAAGAACAGCCACGGCAAGACCATCCGGCAAGCCATGCTCGACGCGGCCCGGCCGCATCTGCTGCGCGTGCTCGGCGACGGCGGGGTCGGCTTGCTGGTGCCGGGCATCGGCCTGAACGCCAGCGTCGCGCACTGCGCCGCGCGGCCGGGCAAGATCGCCTTCGTGTCGCAGTCGGGCGCGCTGCTGACCGGCGTGCTGGACTGGGCCAACACGCACGGCGTCGGCTTTTCCAAGTTCGTCTCGCTGGGCGAGAGCGCCGACGTCGACCTGGGCGACCTGCTCGACTATCTGGCGGCCGACATCGACACCGCCGCCATCCTGCTCTATATGGAAGAGGTGCGCCACGCGCGCAAGTTCATGTCGGCGGCGCGCGCGGCCGCGCGCGGCAAGCCGGTGATCGTGCTGAAGGCGGGCCGAATGCAGGAGGGCGGCGCGTCTTCTCACATCGGCGCGCTGGCCGCGCCCGACGCGGTGTATGACGCGGCGATCCGGCGCGCCGGCATGCTGCGGGTCGACTCGACCGAGGATCTGTTCGGCGCGGCCGAGACGCTGGCGCGCGCCAAGCCGCAGCACGGCGAGCGGCTGGCGGTGATGGGCAATGGCGGCGGGCTGAGCGTGAT
>JACMLV010000193.1 GCA_014379395.1 Burkholderiaceae bacterium | reverse complement strand
TGGGCCGCGAGCCTCCCATGGCGCCCGGCCCGGCGCCGCTCCCGGTCGGACCCTGCCGGGCGGGCCTATCTGCGATAATCGCAAACCCCCACGCGCCCCCTGCCCACGCATCGGCGCGCGCGTGGGGCACAAAAACACGCTTCGGCCGCGCCCGACGTACGACGTTGAGGCACGCGCGCGCAACAATTTAAAAAGGAAGAACCGATGGATATCGCCTATCTTGTCACCCCGCTCGTCACCTGGTTGCTGGTCGGCCCGATCAAGTTCCTGATCAACAGCGCGCGCACCCGGCAGTGGGCGTTCGGCCTGGTCGGCAACGGCGGCTTTCCGAGCAATCACAGCGCGGTCGTGTCGAGCATGGCGACCCTGATCGCGCTGCGCGAAGGGATCCATCATCCCGCCTTCGGCGTGGCCGTGACGCTGGTGTTCATCGTCGTCATCGACGCCAACAGCCTGCGCCAGCACGTCGGCAAGCAGGCCGCCGCGATCAACCGCCTGGCCAAGGGCGACGCCGGCGACAAGCGGCTGCGCGAGCGCATGGGCCACACCATCGTCGAGATCGCCGGCGGCCTGTGCACCGGCGCCGCGCTCGCCTTCGGCATCAACGCCGTGCTCGGCCGCGGCTGGTAGGCGCGGCCTTGTCGCCCCCCGTCCGCCTTTGGCGAATCGCCATGTTGCGCAAGAGTTTGGCGGCGCTGGCCGTCGTCGCGGCGCTGGCCGCCTGCAATAAGGCGCCCGGCGCGCCGGACGTGGCAACCAGTGCCGCGCGCAGCTGGCTGATCGCGCCGGAGGATGTGCTGACGCTGGAAAACAGGGCGCTCGCGTCCGGCCCGGTCGTGACCGGCTCGGTGCAGCCCGAGCGCAACGCCGACCTGCGCGCCGAGGTGTCGGCGGTGGTGCTGCAAGTGCTCAAGGAGAACGGCGAGCAGGTCAAGCGCGGCGACGTGCTGGTGCGGTTGGACGAGACCGCCATCCGTGACAGCGTCAACTCGGCCGAGGAGGCGGTGCGCGCGGCGCGCCGCGCGCTCGACCAGGCCGAGCGCATGCTCGAGCGCCTGAAGACCCTGCGCGCCTCCGGCATGAGTTCGCTGCAGGCGCTGGAGGACGCCGACATCCGGCGCAACAACGCGCAAAGCGAGCTGGCGGCGGCTTCGACGCGCGCGGCGCAGGCGCGCCAGCAGTTGCAGCGCACCAGCGTGCGCGCGCCGTTCGACGGCATCGTCAGCGAGCGCAAGGTGTCGAACGGCGACACCGCGCAGGTCGGCAAGGAGTTGATCCGCGTGATCGATCCGGCCAGCATGCGCTTCGACGGGCTGGTCTCGGTCGACCAGATCGGCGTGGTGCGGGTCGGCCAGACGGTGCGCTTCCACATCAACGGTTATGGCGGCGAGGAGTTTTCCGGCAAGGTGCGGCGCATCGAACCGGCCGCCGATCCGGTCACGCGCCAGGTCGCGCTGCTGGTCGACTTCGACGGCGCGCCCAAGGCGCGGGTGGCCGGCCTGTAGGCCGTGGTGCGAATCGTGGCGGCCAGCGCGGCCGCGCTGACGCTGCCCGAGGCGGCGCTGGTGCGCGCCGGCGACAAGGCTTATGCCTGGCGCATGCAGGGCGGCGCGTTGCGCAAGGCGGCCGTGACGCTGGGCGCGCGC
>JACMLV010000192.1 GCA_014379395.1 Burkholderiaceae bacterium | reverse complement strand
GCGCGCGCTGCGGGGCGCCCCGCTGTTCCTCAAACTCAACGTCAAGGACGGCGCCCACGCCGACTGGCTGCGGGGCGAGCTGCGCCAGCGCTTCGACTACGAGTGCGTCGAGTCGGTCAAGGCGTTCCGCGCCGCGACCGAGCGCGCGATCACGCGCGAGGGGCAAGTCAAGCACAACCGCTCGCGCCACGAGAAGGACGACCGCAGCGGCGTCGACGCGCGCCAGCACTGGGTGCTCGGCTTCGACAACCGCGACAAGCTGGCCCTGTTCGAGCAGGAGGAGCGCGAGCTGCTGGCGCGCATCGAGAGCCTGGACGCCCAGCTGGCGGTGCTGCGCAAGCAGGCCGAGGAAAGCGGCGCGCGCGTGCTGCAATGCCAGACCCTGTCCAATCTGCAATGGCAGGAGATCGACGTGCTGCCGCTGGCCGAGCGCATCGCCGCCATCGACGAGCAGTTGCGCGGCGCGCGCGAGGGCAACAGCGCGCTGCGCGAGATCGACGCGCGCCTGAGGGAGCACGCCGAGCTGGTGCAAAAGGCCGCCGACGGCGTGAGCGACACCGACGTCAAGCGCCGCACCTGCCTGGGCCAGTTGGCGGAGCGCCAGCAACAACTGGCCGCGCTGCGGCTGGACCCGGCCATCGTCGCGCTCACGCCACACCAGAGCCAGGGGCTGGACCTGCGCTACGCCGCCCTGCCCGAGCCAATCATGCTGCGCACGCTCGACGCGGCCGACCGCGCCGTCGCCAGGGCGCTCGGCTTTGACATCGACGCCTTGAACGCCGAGATCGCGCAATGCGGCAAATTCATCGAGGCGCGCTTCGACGAGTTCGCCCGCACCTGGAGCGCCGACGCGGACGGCCTCGACGCCACGCTGGCGGCGGCATCGGACTTCTTCGCCAAGCTGGCGCGGCTCGAAACGGACGGCCTGCCGGCCCACGAGCAGCGCTTCTTCGACCTGCTGCAAAGCCAGAGCAACCAGAACCTGGCGGCGCTGGCGACCTATCTGAACGACGCGCGCAAGGCCATCCTCGAGCGCATGGAGCTGGTCAACGAGAGCCTGCGCCAGGTGCCGTTCAACCAGAACGCCGACCAGAGCAGCTACCTGCACATCGAGCCCAAGGACCGCCAGCTGCCCGAGGTGCGCGAGTTCAAGCAGGACATCCAGAAGGTGCTGGCCAACGCCTGGAGTCCCGACCGCGAAGCGGCCGAGGCGCGCTTCCTGGCGCTGCGCCGGCTGGTCGAGCGCCTGTCGAGCCAGGAGGCCGACGCGCGGCGCTGGCGCGAGGCGGTGCTCGACGTGCGCCTGCACGTCGAATTCGTCGGCCGCGAGAATGACGCCGACGGCAACGAGATCGCGATCCACCGCAGCGGCGCCGGCCAGTCCGGCGGCCAGCGCCAAAAGCTCGCCACCACCTGCCTGGCCGCCGCGCTGCGCTACCAGCTCGGCGGCAGCGAGCAGGGCGTGCCGGTGTACGCGGCGGTGGTGCTCGACGAGGCCTTCGACAAGGCCGACAACGAGTTCACCGCGCTGGCGATGAACATCTTCGCCAACTTCGGCTTCCAGATGATCGTCGCCACGCCGCTCAAGTCGGTGATGACGCTCGAGCCGTTCATCGGCGGCGCCTGCTTCGTCGACATCCGCGACCGGCGCGTCTCGGGCGTGCTGCTGATCGAATACGACGAGCAGCGCCAGCGCCTCAGGCTGCCCGAGCAGGCGCGCGACGAGGACAGCCTTGAAACTGCCGACTGACGTCCAACAGTTGCTGGCGCGCCGCTTCGACGGCCGGCATCGCGCCTGGCTGGCCGGGGCGGATCCCGATGGACAGTGGCCGCTCACGATCGCGCTCGGCACGCCCACCGAGCAGGCCGCGCTGCGGCAAGTGGACGCGGTGCGCGCCTGGGCCGACGCGTGGCGCGCCTGGCGCGGCGCGGGCGAGCTGCGCTGGACCGAGCGGCGCTGGAAGATCCTCGGCGCACAAAGCCTGCCCGAGGCCCTGGTGCTGCGCGACCCGGAACAGGTGTCCATGTGGATCGGCGAGATTGACCGCTGGCGGCGCGCGGCCGAGCGATTCCAACTGGTGGCGGCGCGCTGGCCGGCGCTGGCCGGGCGGCAGCCGCGCCTGTTCGGCGTGCTGGCCGACTATGCGGACGCCGATTTCGAACGCCTGCTCGACCTGCTGGCCTGGCTGCTCGCCCATCCGGACTCGGGCCTGTATGCGCGCCAAATCCCGCTCGCCGGCATCGACAGCAAATGGCTCGAGACGCGCACCGGGGTGCTGGCGGAATTGGTGGCGGGCGTCACGGGCGGGCCCGCCGACGGCGCCGATTTCCACGCCCTGTGCGGCCTGCGGCGCCCGGCGGCGCAAATCCGCATGCGCATCCTCGATCCGGCGCTGCGGGCGCGCCTG
>JACMLV010000191.1 GCA_014379395.1 Burkholderiaceae bacterium | reverse complement strand
GCGCGGCATCATCATCCCGGTGGTCGACATGCGCATCAAGTTCAACCTCGGCACCCCGGTGTACGACCAGTTCACCGTCGTCATCATCCTCAACATCGGCGGGCGCATCGTCGGCATGGTGGTCGACTCGGTGTCCGACGTGACCACCTTGAAGCCGGACCAGGTCAAGCCGGCGCCTGAGATGGGCACCGCCTTCAGCACCGACTACATGATCGGCCTGGGCACCATCGACGAGCGCATGCTGATCCTGGTCGACATCGACAAGCTGATGTCGAGCAGCGAGATGGGCCTGATCGAAACGCTGGCCGCCTGAGTTTTAGCGCGCGTCGAATCGGCGCCGGCGAATCGCAAGCCCGTTAGAGGCCAGAATCGCCGGGCGCCGGAAAATTGCCGCGCAACGCCGCGCGGCATGGCAAGCAGTCCAATTAGGGAGACAAGAAAAATGAATTTACGCAACTTTAAGATTGGAACCCGGCTCGGCATGGGATTCGGCGTCATCCTGATCATCCTGATCTGCATGGTGCTGTCGACCGCGTATCTGAACTATCGCAACAAGGCCCAGCTGGTGCAGGGCATGGCCTTGTCCGACTCGAAGGACATGCAGGCGGCGACGATGAAGAGCGCGATGCTCGAAACCGGCATCGCGATGCGCAACATCGGCCTGCAGGCCGACGTCAGCCTGATGCAAAAGGAAGAGGCCAAGGTCAAGGAGCAGCGCCTGCGCTACGACGCGGCGCGCGACAAATTGCAAAGCCTGGGCCTGAGCGAGGTCGAGAACAAGGTGCTGGCCGAGGTGGCCACGCTCGACAAGGAAACCGACGCCGCCTTCAAGGAGGCGATCGGGCAGGTGCTCGCCTTCAACAGCGAGGGCGCGGCCAAGGTCATTTCGAGCCGCATCGACCCGCTCAACGGCCGCACCCTGGTCGCGCTCAACGAGCTGATCGGCATGCAGCAGGCCGCCGCCAAGCGCTTCATGGACGACTCGGTCGCCGGCGACACGCGCCTGGCGTTCATGCTCATCGTCGGCGGCGCGATGGCCGTCGTGATCGGGCTGGTGTGCGCCTTGATCATCACGCGCAGCATCACGCGGCCGCTGACGAACGCGGTGGCGATGGCGCAAAAAGTGGCGTCGGGCGAATTGAGCCCGCAGCCGGCGGTCGAGGGCAAGGACGAGACCAGCGAGTTGCTGCACGCGCTCAAGGACATGAACGACAGCCTGAGCCGCACGGTCGGCGAGGTGCGCACCGGCACCGACCTGATCTCGGTGGCCTCGCGCGAGATCGCCGCCGGCAACGCCGACCTGTCGGCCCGCACCGAGTCGCAGGCCAGCTCGCTCGAGCAGACCGCCAGCTCGATGGAGGAGTTGACCTCGACCGTGCGCCAGAACGCCGACAACGCGCGCCAGGCCAACCAGCTGGCCGTGTCGGCGTCGTCGGTGGCGAGCAAGGGCGGCGCGGTGGTGTCCCAGGTGGTCGACACGATGGGCTCGATCCGCGATTCCTCGCGCAAGATCGTCGACATCATCGGCGTGATCGACGGCAGGTGAACCTCGAGCGCGCGCTCCGCTTCGGAGACCGCATGGGCGGCCATCGACGTGCCCCTGCACCAGATGGGGTGGGCGAGGTGGTAACGG
>JACMLV010000190.1 GCA_014379395.1 Burkholderiaceae bacterium | reverse complement strand
GTCGCGCTGGAGGCGGCGCGGGGCGGTCGCCCCTTGCGGCGTGACACGCGCGACGTCGGCGCCAAGGCGCGAATGAAGCAGCATGCCGTGCGCGCTTTCGAGCTGCGGCATGCCTTGGCGATCGGCCCGCAGGCGCTCGACGGCGCGCTGAAAGCCGATGCCAAAGAGCGATTCGAAGGTGATCGCCCGTTGCGCGCCGCCGTCGATTGAAAAAATATGCCGGGCGGTCTGATTCATCCCCAGCAGCTCGCCATCTTCCGAGAACGCGAGGATGCCTTCGAGCGGCGTGCCGACCATGTCGAGCCGGTGATGGAAACGGATGAAAATGGCCCGGTTCAGCGCGAACACCAAGCGGTTCTCGGCCGCGCGCCCGGCCAGGACCAGCGACTCCATCACCGCCAGCGGGTTGCCGCCGCGTTCGCAACTGGCGTCGAGCGCGCCGAGCAGGCGGCCATGCGGATCGCTGATGGGGACGGCGACGCACAGAAATTGGTGCGCCTCCTGCAGATAGTGATCGCATCCGCCGATGATCACCGGTCGGCGCTCGACCAGCGCGCAACCGGGGGCGTTGGTGCCCACCGCATCCTCGCTCAGCGAGACGCCGGTGCGCAGCGCCAGCTTCAGTCGCCGGCCGTCGTCCGACGGCTTGCCGAGCGCGTCGACAACGATGCCCATGTCGTCGACGCAGGCGACGATCCAGCCGCTGGGAGCCAGGGACTGCGACAAGGCGGCGAGCTCGGGCGCGACGGCGTCGGTGAAATACTTGTTACGTTCCCGCACCTGGCGTTGCAGCGAGACGCTCACCTCATTAAACATCAGCGTATCGGACGCGCACAGACCGCGGCGGCGCGCCCGGTCCCATGATCGTTTCACGGTGCCCGACATGGAGCGGCCCAGACCGGCCGGTGGAAGGATCAGGTTTTGCACAATGGTCTCCTTTGTTCTTGATTTATACGCGCCGTCTTTTTATCGCGCTGTCGATGCCGGAAGGCAGCTTTGCATGGCCGCCCCTTATAACAGTCCTGCGCAAAATAAACTGTCGCCAGCCTGACAATGTTTGGCCGCCAACATCAAAACATATGCGTCGCGTTTCGTTACGCATGGATCGCGCGCACTGTCCGGATTCGGACAGGCGGCCCGCATGCGCCACCGCCATAAAATTCCAAGCCATTGAATTCATTGAGCTTCCCGGCCTCCCGTGCCTGCGCGGCAAAGTGGCACGCTTGCTGCACTTATGTTCTCTGGCATCAAGACATGCCATTGGATGAACAAAACAACAGGAGACAATATGGCTTTCAAAAAACATCGGCGCGTGACGCCACAAGCGTGGCGCGTTGCGGCGCTGGCGGGGGCGCTGTGCGGCGCGCTGACGGCGGGCCCGGCGAGCGCGATCGACGTCGACGCGGGGGACTACACCGCGCTGCCGGCGGGCACCAATCTGGCTGTGGCTTATTACCAGTACGCCGAGCGCGACGCCTTGTATAGCCGGGATCAGCGCGTGCCAGTCGATGCCGGACTCGATTCCCAGGTCGGCATTTTGCGCGGAGTCCATTACATGAACGTCGGCGGCTACACCGTCGATCCGCAATTTCTGCTTCCGTTTGGCAAGCTCAAGGCCGGCAACGACACCAGCTTCCTGGGCCGGACCAGCGGCGTCGGCGACCTGATCCTGGCGGCCACGGTATGGCTGGTCAATCGTCCGGATGCCAACACCTACTTCGGCATCACCCCGTTCCTGACCCTGCCCACCGGACAGTACGATCGCGACAAAGCGCTGAATCTGGGCGAGAACCGCGCCAAACTGACGCTCCAGGCCGGCTACATCACCGGCCTGTCGAAAAGCCTGTCGCTGGACGTGGCCGGGGACGTCACGCTGTATGGACGCAACAAGGACTTCGGCCCGAGCGGCCAAACCATGAAGCAGGACGCCAGTTACCAGGCGCAACTGTATTTGCGTTATCACCTCAGCCCCGCGCTGGACCTGCGCGCCGGCATATCGAGGACGGTCAGCGGCGCGACCGAAGTCAACGGACTTGATCGGGACGACCGCGGCGATACGACGAAACTCCAGATCGGCGCGGCCTACTTCCTGCGCCCCAGCACGCAACTGCTGGCGAGCTATGGGCGCGATGTGTCGGTGCGTGAGGGCTTCGAGGAAAACCGGCGCCTCAATCTGCGTTTGCTGCAAGTGTTCTGAGGTTACCAGCCGCCGGCGCGATGAGCGGCGAGTTGCGCGGCGGCGTTGGCAGTCAAAAGCGGTGGCCGAATCCTGCATCCAGGATGCGACTTTCCATCATTGCCAACCCGTCAGCCATCGGCCAAAGAAGGCCGGGAAAAACAGCCGAATGCCGCAAGCAACAGGTACACATGTCATGGACGTCCTCACCGATTTTTTGAATCAACAACCGTTCATGGCGGCGCTGACGGAGCAGGAGCGCAGCCTGCTGCTCAGGTCGGCGTTCACCAGAACCGTCCAGGCCGGAAGCCATGTCTGCCAGATTGGCGGCAGCGCGGATGTTTGGTACGGCGTCATTTCCGGGTTCGTCAAGTTATCGGTCACCTCGAAAAGCGGCAAGCCGACCTCGTATGCCGCGGTCGCCGCCGGCGACTGGATCGGGGAAGGATCGGTCTTGAAGGGCGGCATCCGCCTCTACGACATCGTCGCGCTGAGCAACTCGAAGATCGCCTGCGTGCCGCGCCCGGTCTTCCTGAGCTTGTATCAATCGAACCTGCGGTTCTGCCACTTCCTGATCGACCGGATGAACAACCGCTTGGCGCATTTCATCTCGTCGCTGCACATCGACCGGCTCGTCAATCTGGAATCGAAGGTGGCCAGGGTGCTGTGCATGCTGACGCAGGACCAAAAACCGGATCACCCGCATACCGTGCCACTGAGTCAATCGGAACTGGCGCTGCTGTGTGGCTTGTCGCGCCAGTTCATCAACAAGGTGGTCATCAAACTGAGCAAACTGGGCCTGCTCAGCCACGACTACGGCAAGATCACCGTTTTGGATCTGGCGGGATTGGAAGGCCTCAATGACGAAGAGTGACCAGGGACGGGGCGCGGAAAAAAGCCATGGCGATGTTAATGCCGGCTCTTGCCCTCGTCGCGGACCAGATAGCACGACAAAGCGTCGGGCCCGTCCGCGGCGTAGCCGGCGGCCTTATCGGCGAGGTAGCTTTGCTCACTGCCATAGCCGATGACATTCCAACCGATGTCTTTATCGGGGCCACCTTTGTGAGAGAGCGAGATCAGCCGGTAGCGGCAGGCCGGGATGTTACGCGTGAAGCGCCAAGTGATGCGCAAGCCCGCGCCGCCGCCCGCGCGCTCGACCAGT
>JACMLV010000189.1 GCA_014379395.1 Burkholderiaceae bacterium | reverse complement strand
TGCCGCCGCCGCCATCGTCAATGAAACGCCGGCCCAGCCGGGACTGGCGCCAGCCGGGCCGGTGGCCAGGCCACATGCGGCGCAACCGGCGCATGGCCAGCGGATCGCCCGCCATCGTCCACCCGCGCCGGCGCCGCATCAAGCCGCCGCGCAGGCGGCGCCCGACGCCGCCGCGACGCCCGACAGCGACGTCGTGTTGCTGACGGCCCTGGTGGCCCTCGCGAGCAAGCAGGCGCCGCCGCAGGCCTGGGTCGCCGATCCGCCGGCGGGCGGCTCGAACCACGACGTGGTCCTGCCCAGGGAAAACGAAACCACCGAATCGCTGCTGCAACGCTGCAAGCAGCTCGGCTTCATCGAAGGCATGCTG
This sequence comes from Burkholderiaceae bacterium, assembly GCA_014379395.1. Lineage (GTDB taxonomy): Bacteria > Pseudomonadota > Gammaproteobacteria > Burkholderiales > Burkholderiaceae_D > Janthinobacterium. The sequence goes on along the minus strand of JACMLV010000189.1, from coordinate 2,161 downwards.
TGCCGCTCGCGGATCTGCGCCGGCCGCCCGGAAAGCGCCGTTTGCGCCAGGTAGCGGCCGCGCGCCGGGACTGTCAACCCGGTCGCGCGCCGCCAGTCGTGGAAAGGACGTGAGCCGACGTCGCTCCGGGTGCTCTGGAAGTCGTCATAGACGCCGCAATGAAGACCGATAAAATCGTGCCCCTGCCCGGATTTTTTGAGATTGAAAATTCGCCGCCAAGCGCGTGGATGCGCTCTTTCATCCCAATCAGGCCGAACGAATTGGTTTTTTGTGTGTCGCCGGACTGAAGCCCGACCCCGTTGTCTTTCACCTCCATCGAGAAGCCGCGCTGGTCCTGATGCAGCGATATTTCAACTTCGGTTGCCATGGCATGGCGGGCAACGTTGGTCAGCGCTTCCTGCAAAATCCGAAACACCGCCACGGTTTGGACCTCGCCGAGGCCGAACTCCCCCTCCGGCTCGGCGGTCAGCATGCAGGCGACCCCGCTCATTCGTTCAAACTGTCCGATCTGCCACTGCACCGCCGAATAGAGGCCGAGATCCAGCATCGCGGGTCGCAGATCGTTCATGATCAGTTTCACCGACTTGATGGTCTCTTGCACATTATTTAACGCCACGCCCGCCCGCTTGTTCAGTCCCGGATGCGAGTCCTTGGTGCGCGTGTAGAGCGCGACCACATCCATTTTCAGAACCAAGAGATTCTGGCCAAGCTCATCATGGATATCTTGCGCGATGCGCTTTCGCTCCCGCTCCTTGATGGTGTGCTGATGATCGGAAAAGCGCCGCAACTGAACCAGCGATTGCTGCAGCCTGTCTTCGGCCCGCTTGCGGGCGCTGATGTCGATACCGAAGCCGACCACATAGGCGCGCTCGCCGATGCGCGTTTTGCGTCCCGAGAAGTAATACGGAATGCGGCGCGCGGCGCGGGTCAGCAGCGGCACTTGGATCGCGCTTTCGCCGCGCTCGAAAGCCTCCAGAATTCCCTCCTGGACGAGAGGCTTGGTATCGTCGTCGAAGAAGTCCAGTGCCGGCGCGGCGGCCACCTGATCCCGACTGTAACCTGTCACCTCGCAAAGCTTGTGGTTCCAGCGGACGAGGCGAGCGGACTGGTCGAGCATGTAGAAGGCGCCCGACAGACTGTTGATGATGTCGTCGGAAAACTGTTTTTCCTGCGATAAGGCCGCGCCCGCCTGTTCGAGCTCGATGATTTTTCGCTCCAACTGGCGGTTTTTCTCGGACAGTTCGGCGGTGCGCTCCAGAACCCGCCGCGCCAGGTTGTCGTTGAGTTGACGGAATTCGTCCTTCGCCGCCACGTGCCGCAGCCGCATCAGGCCCTGCTGTCCAAGCATTTGCGCCAGCCCGACCAGGAAAGCCATGATGTCCGGCATGCGTTCCATGGGGACGATCGGCACCTGCCGCACCGCCTCCATGTACCGCGGCGTGTCGAAACCGAATTCTCTCGCCTGTCGCAGGAAAAATTCCAGGTCAGGCGCGGCATGGAACATCTGCCCGGTGAAGATGGCGCCGACGTGTTCGCCCTCGATGACCACCGAAGTGGCATAGTCGGCCAAGCCGTTGACGCAGTCGTGGCCGACGTAGGGGCCGTCATCGAGGCGGCTGAGGAGGTGGCGGTCGCTTTTCCGGCAGCGCTGGCAGGTCCTTGGATTGGCGCGGTGAAAGTCGGTGCAGATCGGCTGCCAGCCGACGGAGGTCAGCACCTGGCCCTCGTTGTCGAGTAGCGCGTGGACGATCCCGGTTGCCCGGTAGAGCGAATCCATCAGCGTCTGCAGCGCATCCAAATCGATCAGCTCGGATAGGTGGTAAGTCATGTGTGGTTCCGGAAAGGCCGTCAGGCAAGCATGGTTCCGCTTATTGCCGCATGGCATCTAACCACCGGTCTTCAGCATCGGCCGCATCAGCTTCATCGGCGTTTCCCTGAACTCATGGCGCTCCGGCTTGCGCAACAGGGCCATCCGGATGGCGTCGTCGAGATCGGCGTCGCTCGCGCCGGCGCGCAGCAAGGCGCGCAAATCGAGGCGATCCTCCTGGCCCAGGCACAGATGCAGCATGCCGTCGACCGTCAGGCGCACCCGGTTGCAGGTCGCGCAGAAATGCTGCGACAAGGGCGTGATGAAGCCCAGGCTGAACTTGCCGTCCGGGCT